>CAZUYY010000260.1:0-4466 GCA_964624935.1 uncultured Prolixibacteraceae bacterium | reverse complement strand
CGTGTCTGACCTGATACATTTGTTACCGGATTCAGTAGCAAACCAGATTGCTGCAGGAGAAGTGGTTCAACGACCGGCATCCGCTGTCAAGGAATTACTTGAAAATTCAATTGATGCGGGAGCTACGCACATCAAATTGGTCATAAAAGATGCAGGAAGAACCCTGATCCAGGTGATTGATAATGGTTGCGGAATGTCGGAGCGCGATGCACGCATGTGCTTTGAACGCCATGCTACTTCAAAAATAAACACAGCAAACGATCTCCTGGCAATTCACACGATGGGCTTCAGGGGAGAAGCACTTGCTTCTATTGCATCCATCGCTCAGGTAGAAATAAGAACAAGACGGATGGATGACGAAGTCGGAACCAGTATTGTTATTGAAGGATCTGATCTTAAAAGCCAATCACCGGTCAGTACTACCGAAGGAACAAGCATTTCCGTGAAAAACTTGTTTTTCAATGTCCCTGCCCGCAGAAATTTTCTCAAATCCAACTCTCTTGAATTGAAGTACATTGTTGAGGAGTTTCTTCGTGTTTCTCTTGTGAACCCCGAAATTGCTTTCACTTTTTATAACCAGGAACATATTCTGCACCAGGTACCTGCATCAAATCTCAAGCAAAGGGTAGTGTCGCTTTTCGGCAACGCTTATAATCAGCGGTTGATCCCCGTTCGCCAGGAAACAGGAATCGTCAACATTCAGGGTTTTATCGGCAAACCTGAATTCGCCAAAAAGAGAAGAGGCGAACAGTATTTCTTTGTTAATGGACGCTTTATCAAAAATCCTTACTTTCATCATGCAATTGAAAGTGCATTTCAACAATTGATTCCGAAAGATTCATTTCCTGCTTATTTCATTTACCTTACGCTGGATCCTAAGACAATTGACGTAAACATTCACCCCACAAAGACTGAAGTCAACTTCCAGGACAGCAAAAACATATATGCCATTCTCCAGTCTTCGGTTCGTCAGTCCATAGGAGAATTTAACGTCAGTCCTACAATCGATTTCGAAACTGAACCCAGTTTGGATATACCTCCCCTGCCCAAAGATGGAGTGGTCAGACAGCCTGTCATTACGATCGACCCTGATTATAATCCATTTGAGAAGAAAGTAAAACCACAGTTTGAGATTCCTTTGCCACCCGGAGGAAAAGGAAATGCGGATCAATGGAGACCTCTGTATGATCCATTGAAAGATGTTCATTTCAAACCGGAAGAGACTAAGAAAGAAGGGCAGGTCACACAGCACATATTCGCTGACTGGGATAAGGATAGCCTGGGAAACAAGACCATCCATCCTTTACAGGTGCAAAACCGTTATATAGTAAGCGCTACTCCAAGCGGTATTTTCATCCTGGATCCTCAGAATGCCCGTGAACGGATTATTTATGAACGGTTATTATCGTCGCTCGAAAACGACCAGGCTGCAATGCAGCATCAGCTTCACCCTCAGACAGTACTCCTTTCACCTGAAGATTTTGAGATGACGATGGCAATGATTGATATTTTCGGGAAAGCCGGCTTTGCGATCCGGGAATTCGGAAAGAATACCATTCTCCTCGAAGCCATTCCGGCCGATTGTGTAAAAGAAAATGTTAATGATCTTTTTGAATCCATTCTTGAAGGATTTAAATCGGGCACAGAGGATGGAAAGACGAAACTTCAGATCAGGGCTGCCAGGTCCATGGCGAAAAGCTTGGCTGTCTTCCGGAAAACGAAACTGGAGGCTGAAGAGATGGAAGCCATTATTGAACAACTTTTCGCCTGTAAGGTACCCAATCTGACTCCGGATGGGTTTCCGACCATGATCTTCCTCAGCTTCGATGAACTGAATAATAAATTTAAATAAGAAGTATATTCATGAGTGATCAATATAGCCCAACCGGTTTTACCCTTCTTCCCCCTGTAGTTAAAAACCTCCTGATCATCAACGGACTGTTTTTCCTGGCGACATTTTCCTTAAGCAAATATGGAATTGACCTCGAAAAAATGTTTGGACTTTATTACATAAAATCCCCTCATTTTCAGCCTTACCAGTTCGTTACTTATATGTTTATCCATGCAAATTTCCCTCATATCTTATTAAACTTATTTGCATTATGGATGTTCGGATACTTGCTGGAAAATTATTGGGGATCAAAACGTTTCCTGATATTTTATGTTTTCTGCGGAATAGGAGCCGCCATCACACAGACCTTTGTGCATTGGCTGGATTATTCTTCAATTCAAACTGCTGCTGACGCTTTTTTACATAACCCCACCCCTGCCGGATTCACTGGATTCGTCAGCACTCATTTCCCTCAATATGCAGACTCATTGATGAATTTCATTAATGTGTGGCAGCTCCATGCCAATGATCAGAGATTGATAAACGATTCTTTTGTTTATATCCAGCAACTAAAAGATCTGTATCTTTCGGCACCGACGGTTGGCGCATCAGGAGCAGTTTATGGAATACTGCTTGCTTTTGGTATGACATTTCCAAATATGTTGGTATACCTTTACTTTTTAGTCCCGATCAAAGCAAAATGGGTTGTAATTGGCTTTTTCGCTATCGAACTTTTTTCAGGTTTAAGAAATAACCCTACCGATAATGTTGCTCATTTTGCACACCTTGGCGGGATGCTGTTTGGGCTTTTATTAATATTATATTGGAAAAAAAGACCGTTTTCCGGATAATCAGGATCATCTTACAATGAACTATACTCATAGCTTTTCCGATGAAATAAAACGCTTTTTCAGGAGCGGTTCCATACTTTCTGTTCTGATCCTGATAAATTCAGGGGTCTGGATCCTGACAAAATTCGTATACGTTCTTTTTTTCCTTTATAACCATCCGGATTCGACTCTTGCAGACAGCCTGATCCTTCATTATTTCGCTTTACCTGCTTACCCCGGAGATCTTGCATCCCGTCCCTGGACCTTGGTTACTTATATGTTCCTCCACCTTGAGTTCTGGCACATTCTGTTTAACATGCTCTGGCTTTTTTGGTTCGGGAAAATCTTCATGGAGTATCTGAACTCACGTAAATTACTTTTTACTTATGTGGCCGGCGGATTAGCAGGGGGATTACTATATGTACTTGCTTATAACATCTTTCCTGTTTTTCATACATCTCTTGAAGCCAGCGTCGCACTCGGCGCATCCGCTTCCGTGATGGCAATTGTAACTGCAATATCATTCTTCGTTCCAAATTATTCGATCAATTTGCTCTTCTTTGGCAGGATAAGGATCCTCTATCTGGCAATTCTCCTCTTTATCTTTGATTTTATTGCCATTCCTGCAGGAAATGCCGGTGGTCATATTGCTCACATCGGAGGTGCCCTTTTTGGTTATTTCTTTTCATTGTGGCTGCGGAAAAATAAGATTACTTACTCACCAGGAATAGTTACGACCCTGTTGAAAAAAATTGGCCGCCTTTTCAGGCCAAAGCTGAAAATATCCACATCCTCCCCCTATTCAGGGCGTCCAAAAACCGATGAGGAGTATAATGCAGCAAAGAATTTATATCAGAAAAGAATTGACTCTATTCTTGAGAAGATATCCAAAGGAGGTTATGACAGTCTGACAAGGGAAGAAAAGGATTTTCTTTTCCGCTCTTCCGGCAAAAACAGTTGATCATGGCAGTAAAGAAAAAAGGGAAAAGCCACAAATTTTTACGAAGATTATTGCTGATTTTAAACATTATCGCTGGCCTGGCGCTCCTTTTTGCTTATGCCGCTTACTATATCAGCCCTGCCCAATTCTGGATATTTGCTTTCTTTGGCCTGGCCTATCCATTTCTGCTGCTCCTTAACTTATTTTTTGTATTGATATGGCTCCTTCTTTGGCAAAGGTACATCTGGATTTCAATCTGTATCATTTTATTGGGATTCAACCAAATCTTTTCTATTGTTCAATTCAGGAAACCATTTCCACAAAGTGTTCCTCCGGCGAGTTTTAAAATCCTGTCATATAATGTTCATAGCCTTTATGAGATCCCTGCAACAAAAGAAAAAGGCAAAAAAAGAATGCTGTCAAAGGTGACAGATTTTCTTGTACAGGAGTATCCGGATATCCTGTGCATTCAGGAATTTTTCCTGAGAAGCGAGGATAGTTTGAAAGTGCTACAAAAATTCACCAGTGGGCTCCATGCCGACCATTATTATATGAAAAACTACGTTGAAATAAAGGACAAACGAAAGATCTTTGCAATCGCGACTTTCTCCCGTTTTCCCATGACTGGCCTGGGATACCTTATGACAAACAACCATAACGTCTTTGCGATTTATACCGACGTAATTATGGGCCACGATATTATTCGAGTTTACAACATCCATCTTGAATCCATCCGTTTTGGAAAGGATGATTACTCATTTTATTCGCAACTATCCGACCAGACAAGAGATCAGGACAACAGTTTTTATCCCAGACAGGGTATCTTCAATATCTTTGCAAAGTTAAAGAAGGCCTTTCTGATCCG
>CAZUYY010000259.1:0-4486 GCA_964624935.1 uncultured Prolixibacteraceae bacterium | reverse complement strand
TCTTATCGGCAACTCCTTAAATAAGTGTTAATTCTCCTCCTAAAACCCATTTTAAAATTATAATGTCAAAACAAAAAAAACAAAAAGTTCAATTTCAACGATATACTTCTTAGCGCTTTTTAGCGTCTTTGCGTCTTTGCGGTAAAAAAAACTCTTTAGAATTGGCTCAGGTTTAAATATTATAAAGAAAGTAAATCTTTCATTTCATAAACACCTTTTTTCCCCGACAGCCATTCTGCAGCCAGGATGGTGCCTATGGCAAATCCGCGCCTGGTTTTTGCAGTATGGATGATCTCGATTGAGTCAACATCCGAATCATATTTGACTTTGTGTGTCCCCGGAACGTTTTCCGTCCGGAACGATTGTATGCCTAACTCTTCAGGACTTTCCGGCATCTCATTGACCCATTTTTCCTTCCGTTCTGAGTTATTGATTATATCGTTAGCCAGTACTATGGCCGTTCCGCTGGGAGCATCCTGTTTGTGAATATGGTGAGTTTCTTCAATTGAGATTTCGTAATCTTTCCACTTCGACATCAGAATTGCAAGTTTACGGTTCAGTTCAAAGAACAGGTTGACGCCGATACTGAAATTCGGAGAATAGAATATGGATTGATTGCGGTCCAGGCAATCTTGTCTGACCTGCTCCAGATCTTCATACCAGCCTGTTGTGCCGACCACTACCGGAACATTGGCATCAAAACAATAGTAGATGTTGTCGAGAACCGTATCGGGCTGCGAAAATTCAATCGCTACCTCTGCCTCTCCGAGCCGGGAGCCATCTCTCTCCCAATCTTCGATGGAATCTATGATCAGAGTCACTTCATGTTTCCTCTGAATGGCAATACGCTCAATCTCCTGTCCCATCTTTCCATATCCAAGTATCGCTATTTTCATAATCAGATTTTTTTACTCCCCTCCCTCTTGGGGGAGGGGCTGGGGGTGGGGTCTTTACTCCCCTTTTCAAAAATTTAAGCATAACCTGAACCCCGATGAATAACTCCGGGATTCCGGAGTCGTCGGGATCAAAACCGGTTCAAAATCAAATGAAAGATCTTTTTTTATATCGTAAGTGAACAGATGAGCGTCAACCGCTGCATCTGCAATGTTCAGTATATATAGAAGCGCCGAGAAGATAATACTGATCTCAAGATTTCGCCTGTAATATTCCCTCGCCGATAAAATATCTGCCTGTGAATACGTCTTAACTATATTGCTGTAATTTCCTGCGCTGTCCCCGTTAAAACTTTCGATGTATGCACATTTGTAAGTAAGGTAATAATTCGTATTAAAAACAATAAGATAAGCCAGGAGTCCAAATCCCGCATAGATAATCGGCACCTTCCAGTATTTTTTATTATAGACTTGCCCGAGCCCGGGAAGGCATAATGACATGATAGTTGCTTTTGAGGGAGAATGTTCTTTTTCAAGAACGGAGTCAGGCACTACCTGTTTTGCCTCAATTTTTTGTGCCATTGTAACCGGTCCGGGTAAAAACAAGGCCAGGATCAATATGAATCTTTGCAGTACCGACATTCTATTTCCGTTTCCCTAGATTTTTGTCATGATGCGGTCAAGTTCTTCATCAGAACGGAAAGGGATGATGATCGAACCGTCGCCTTTTGCATGAACCTTAACATCGACCCGGGTATTTAGTTTTTTTGCAAGCGTGTCGCGTATCTTCTCAAATTTTATTGGAAGTATGAAGGGTTCATTCCGTGTAGTCATATGTTTTCCCGGTATGAGATTCCTGACAATTTCTTCGACCTGCCGGACCGATAATTTCTTTTCAAATATCCTGTGAAGGATCACCAGTTGGGTGTTGACGTCTTCAATGGTGATAAGCGCACGGGCATGGCCCATGCTGATCTTGGTATCACGGATGGCTATCTGGATCTCGGTAGGCAGTTTCAGCAGGCGGATGTAGTTGGCGACAGTGGAACGGTCTTTCCCGACTTTCTGGCTTAACTCTTCCTGTTTCAGACTGCATTCGTCGAGGAGACGCTGGAAGCTGATTGCAATGTCCAGAGGGTTAAGATCTTCCCGTTGAATATTTTCCACCAGTGCAAGTTCCAGCATCTGCTCATCATTGGCTATGCGGATGAAAGTAGGAATTTCAGTCAGCCCTGCCAGCCTGGCGGCTTTTAACCGCCGTTCGCCTGAGATGAGCTGGTATTTATCATATCCGAGTTTCCTGACCGTGATGGGTTGTATGATCCCTTGCGCCTGTATTGACAGGGTCAATTCAGCAAGTTCTTCCTCGTTGAATTGCATTCGCGGTTGAAAAGGATTGGATTCAATCTTGTCAACAGGAATATGTGCAATTGCACCGACTACATATTCACCGGAGATATCCCTTGAAGTTATGTCTGTCTCCGGGCTTTCCAGGATGGCGCTCAGCCCTCTTCCAAGTACCTTTTTTTTGCCTTGCATTTATATGTTGATTTGTTTTTCTGATGATTTCAACCGGGTCATTTCATTCTTTTGCAGGATCTCCCTTGCCAGGTTGAGATAATTGATGGCGCCGATACTGTCGATGTCATGCATCATGATGGTATTTCCAAAGCTCGGAGCCTCTCCCAGCTTGGTATTACGGTTGATCAGGGTATCAAAGACCATTTGCTGGAAATGGGTCTTGACCTCTTCGACCACCTGCTTTGACAGGTTAAGCCGGCTATCGTACATGGTCAGGAGGATCCCTTCAATATCGAGCTCGGGATTCAGCCTCGATTGAACGATCTTTATAGTATTCAGGAGCTTACCCAGTCCTTCGAGGGCAAAGTACTCACATTGAACGGGTATAATCACGGAATCTGCGGCAGTGAGTGCATTGATGGTGATCAGACCGAGGGAAGGCGAACAGTCGATGATGATAAAATCGTAGGTGTCCCTCACTTTTGCCACGACCTTTTTCATCATCTTTTCACGGTGCGGAAGGTTGATCATCTCCACTTCGGCTCCCACGAGATCAATATGTGCCGGCATCAGATCAAGGTTCGGTGTGGAAGTGTTAAGGATGATATTTGCAGGTTCTACATCATCAATGATACATTCATAAATACTGGTCTTCACATTCCGGGGATCGAAACCCACGCCGGAGGTCGCATTGGCCTGAGGATCGGCATCGATGATCAGGGTCTTGAACTCCAGCACAGCCAGGCCTGCGGCCAGGTTGATCGCGGTAGTGGTTTTTCCGACACCCCCTTTCTGATTTGCAATGGCAATTACTTTCCCCATCTTTCCGGGTCGATTAATTTTTATAAATTTTACCTTGACTCTTAATTTGCAAAGGTCGCAAAATTACGCTATAAAAGCAAGGTGTTGAAAACTGTTGAAAAATAAAAAAGCCACCCCACCGGATGGCTGTATTCAGTTTAACTCTTCACCCTTAACCCTTCACTTTTTGATCGATATTCGATTGCTCAAAAAAAATCAATACCCAATACCTATTATCAATTATCAATTGTCAATTATCAATTATACTTCTGCCCCCTCATTCAGGTCATCGAAAGAGATGTCGATATGTTTCTTACTGATCTGGGGTTCGGTAGTATCATGGAATTCTTCGAGTTCAGGTTCCGGCCGTTCAGGAGCCTTTCCGGTCTGGATAAATTCAATGGCATCATTCAGCCCGTTAATGAACTTCTCGAAATCCTCACGGTACAGGAAAAGCTTATGTTTTTCGTAGAAGAATTTTCCCTGTTCATTGTTAAAACGCCGTTTACTCTCAGTGATCGTCAGGTACCGCTCCTCGGCAATGGTCGCTTTTACGTCAAAGAAATAAGTCCTCTTTCCTGCCCTGACAGTCCTCGAAAAAATTTCTTCCTGGTCCCTGTCTCTATCCCTGTCCCTGTCTGTTTTTTCATTATCTTCCATCGTTCATAAATTTGTAAGGTTCATCATCAGATTTCTTCAACAAGTGAACGCAAAAATATAAATATTATTTGATACGCAAGAGGATTTTAAGGTTTATTCATTTTTTTGATGGCGAAACCGGAGGACAGAGGTCAGAGGACAATTCTTTTTGGGAGGACTCTTTATTCTAAATAACTCCCCTCCCATTTGGGGGAGGGGGTTAGGGGCATAGCCGTCAGGCTAAGGTAAATTTGCTCGTATTTTCAATGGGGTTAATTTGTTTTTATTTTCCTCTTTGATGCATGTCCTTTCTATCAAACATTACATAACGAAGAACCTATCCAAATGGCTACAGGAGTTGTCTCCATGATGGATATAGCTTCAGGTAAAGAAAAACTGAGCAACCTGAGTAACTTTGCTGCCGGTACAGGGAGTGTCTACAACGAATTTTTGAAAGATAAAAGTCAGGATAAGAAGTAGATAAGGTAAAATTACAAAGTAAATTTTAAACTGAAGTCATGTAAATATGTAAAATCTGTCAATATATAAAAAATGCCGGCGTGCAACCTGCACGCCATAATTTAAATATCAGGATTGATAATCAATAATATAATGAGATTTTCAACAAGATT
>CAZUYY010000258.1:4179-4490 GCA_964624935.1 uncultured Prolixibacteraceae bacterium | reverse complement strand
CGGGCACATCTTATTCTTCCAACACATCGCATGCTCGATGCAGTTTCTGAATCCCGGAAGGGACAATCAAAGATAGGATCAACATTGAAGGGAATCGGACCTGCATACACAGATAAATTTGCACGGAACGGACTCAGGGTTGGAAATATAAATGAAAAGAATTTCATGGAACGTTACCTTTCACTCAAAGAGATACACCTTCACACCATAAACTCATTTCCTGCCGACCTTAATGGTTTTACTTTCGATGGACTTACATTTGAGGCTTACGAAGAAGAATGGTTTGATGCAATCACCCGGATGAAAAACTT
>CAZUYY010000258.1:0-4169 GCA_964624935.1 uncultured Prolixibacteraceae bacterium | reverse complement strand
TAAAAGCCTTGATGAAGGCAAAAGCGTAATGGCTGAAGGAGCACAGGGAACACTCCTGGATGTGGATTTTGGTTCCTATCCTTATGTCACTTCTTCTAACACGATTGCTGCCGGCGTCTGCAGCGGACTAGGGATATCTCCTCACCGGATCGGAAAGATCTATGGTGTTTTCAAAGCCTATTGCACACGTGTCGGATCGGGCCCATTTCCTACCGAACTTAAGAATGAAGCCGGTAATACCATCAGATGCAGCGGAAATGAATTCGGTTCCACGACCGGACGGCCGCGTCGTTGCGGATGGCTTGACCTTCCGGCATTGAAATATTCTATCATGCTGAATGGGGTAGATTCCCTGATCATGATGAAAGCAGATGTTCTGAATACCTTCGATATGATCAATGTTTGCGTCAAATATAAGACAGGCGGCCAGGTCAATGATGAATTTCCCTTTGAGTTGTCAGATGACACCATGGAACCGGTTTACCAGGAAATGAAAGGCTGGAATAGTAAGCTTAGCGGTATTGATTCATTCGATGCACTACCAGAACCATTATCAGAATATATCCGGTTTATTGAGAAGGAAACAGGTATTCCCATAGAAATGATCTCTATAGGGCCTGACCGGGTTCAGACACTAAAACACCAGGGAATTACAGACGGCGTTTGATTTCTATTTCCTCGTACCCTTCAATGATATCGCCCACCTTTATATCGTTGAAATTATCAATATTAAGACCGCATTCGTATCCTGACAGGACTTCCTTCACATCTTCCTTAAAGCGTTTCAGGGATCCCAGGTTCCCGGTATAAACAACAATACCATCACGGATAACGCGGATTTTTGTATGGCGAGTTACTTTGCCGTCAAGAACGTAACAACCAGCCACGGTTCCCACCTTGGTTATCCTGAAAATATTCCTGACTTCAATGTTACAGGTAATTTTTTCTTCAATTTCCGGTGAAAGCATCCCTTCAATGGCAGCTTTGATTTCTTCAATTGCTTGGTATATAATGGAGTACAACCGGATGTCAATCTGTTCCTGTTCTGCCAGTTTGCGTGCGCTTAGGGAAGGACGTACCTGGAATCCAACTATGACTGCATTGGACGCGGATGCAAGCAATACATCGGATTCAGTAATTGCTCCTACGGATTTGTGTATTACTGACACCATAACCTCTTCAGTCGACAATTTCAAAAGAGAATCAGAAAGTGCTTCAACTGATCCATCGACATCACCTTTAACAATTACGTTTAGTTCCTTGAAATCTCCAATGGCAATACGGCGCCCGATTTCATCAAGAGTGATGTGTTTCTGCGTACGGATACCTTGTTCGCGTTGCAATTGAAGACGTTTATTGGCAATGGCTTTGACTTCCTTTTCATCCGTCATTACGTTAAAAAGATCTCCTGCCTGCGGAGCGCCATTCAATCCGAGCATTAATAATGGTGTCGAAGGCCCTGCTTCATAGATCGGCTGATTTCGCTCATTATACATGGCTTTCACCTTCCCGTAATTAGCTCCGGCCAGAACCATATCTCCGATCTTCAGGGTGCCATTCTGAACCAATAATTTTGATACATAACCCCGCCCTTTATCCAAGGAAGATTCGATCACAGTGCCAATAGCAAGACGTTTCGGATTGGCCATCAGGTTAAGCATTTCAGCTTCCAGCATGACCCTGTCAAGCAGAATATTGACATTTTCCCCTGTCTTGGCAGAGATCTCCTGTGACTGGTATTTACCTCCCCAGTCTTCCACCAGGATATTCATTTTTGATAGCTCTTCCTTTACCTTTTCAGGATTTGCATTTTGTTTATCGATTTTATTAATGGCAAAGACAATAGGAACCTGCGCTGCAAGGGCATGATTTATAGCCTCACGGGTTTGCGGCATGACATTGTCATCGGCAGCTATTACGATAATTACAATGTCGGTCACTTTTGCACCTCTCGCACGCATGGCTGTGAATGCCTCATGGCCCGGAGTATCGAGAAAAGTGATGAATTTTCCATTCTCCAGTTGCACAACATAAGCACCGATATGCTGTGTGATCCCTCCGGCTTCTCCTGCAACAATGTTCGATTTCCGGATATAGTCGAGCAATTTTGTCTTTCCGTGATCAACGTGACCCATGACTGTAGCAATAGGAGGCCGCGGAGCCAAATCTTCCGGAGCATCATTTTCTTCAAGATTAGATATAGCTTCCTGAACGTCGACGCTGACAAATTCAACCTGGTAGTGAAACTCATCGGCGACCAGCGTAAGGGTTTCCGCATCCAATCTCTGGTTGATTGAAACAAACAATCCTAGCGTCATACAGGTAGAAATGATGTCAGTAACAGGTACATTCATCATCGTTGCCAACTCATTGGCAGTCACAAATTCAGTAACTTGGATTACTTTCTTGCCTTCCTGTATCTTTTCCTGTTCCTGCTGCAACTGTTGGCTAATGGCTTCCCGCTTCAACCGGCGGTATTTGGAAGTCTTGGATTTCCCGACCGGGCCCAGCCTTGCCAGTGTCTCTTTAATTTGTTTTTGAATATCTTCTTCGCTCAGCTCTGGTTTAACTATATCCCTGTAACCGCCTTTCCGGCCATGAGGCTTGTTTTTTGTGTGTTCGGGTGGTGAAGTTGTGACCTCATCCGTAAGCGGAGCGCCCATTTGTTTTTTGATACGCTTACGTTTCTTCTTCTTTCCTTTTACGGAATCATCAGAGGAGGACGCAACCGGTTTTTTTCTGTCCACTGACTTTCTGGGCTCTGGAAGTTTCATAGTTCCCAGAATGGTAGGACCCACCAGGCTGATCTTTTCCCGTGGAATAAAATTATCCTCTACTTTGGGTGTTTCTTCGACAGGCTCTTCAATTATTTCCGGTTCTTCCCAAACAACTGGAGGTTTTTCTACATCTGATTCAGCCAGTGGGATTTCAAATGGCTCAGGCAGAATTTCTTCAACGGGTTCTTCGACCTTTTCCTTTTTATCTTTTCCTTTCTTTGATGGTTTTATTTTAACGGCATTCAGATCGAGTTTTCCGACTATTCTGATCCCTGGCGTTTTTTTATCCGGTTCTTCAACTTTAACTTCCGACTCCACATCCAACTTAACGTCTTCAACGACTTCGTCTTCTTTATTCTTCTTTGTCAGTTTGGCTGTCTTTTTCTTTTCATCTTCAATCGGTGTTTTCTCTTCTGTCTCAACCGGTGTTTTCTTTTTGGTTTTCGGGGCTACCTCTTCAGGCGGTATTTCTGCTATGACTTTCGGCGGTTCTGTTTTAGAGATTTCCTTTTCAGGAATTTTTTCCTGTTTCTTTTCTTCCTTTGGAATTTCTTTTACAGGCTCACCAACTTTCTTTTGGGTATCAAAAAGCTTTGTGTTGTATTCGAGTGCAGCGTTCTTGATGTATAAGGGTTCGTCCAGCTCTTTTTCAATGTCCTTAGAGCGCAAACGTTTGTCATCAATGGTGATGGTTTCGTGCTGGGCAAAATTCAGTCCGATCTTTTTAGCTTCTTCCTTGACGTGTTTTTCGGTGGCAAATTCTTTCATCAGAACTGAATACATCTCCTGTGAAAGCTTGCTGTTGGGATCCTTTTCAATGGTAAATCCTTTTTTCAAAAGGAAATCCACCACAGTAGAAACCCCAATGTTAAACTCACGTGCTGCTTTACTCAGCCGAACCGTTATTGTGCCTTCACTCATAGATTTTGCTCATTCCCATCTTTAACGGGACTGTAAAATTACGTTTTTTTATTCAAACTCTGATTTTAAAATGCGAACCAACTCATTCACCGTTTCTTCTTCAAGGTCAGTACGGTCAACAAGTTCCTTTACATCCAGATTTAAAACGCTCTTGGCAGTATCACATCCGATGGTTTTTAATTCATCAATAATCCACTGATCGATTTCATCTGAGAATTCCTGAAGATCAACATCTTCATTGTCTACATCTGTATCCCGGTAAACATCAATTTCGTATCCGGTAAGTTTACCGGCAAGTTTAATATTAAAGCCTCCTTTTCCGATGGCTAAGGAAACCTGGTCGGGTTTCATATAAACATCGGCTTTCTTGTTGGGTTCATCAATCACAATGGATGTAATCTTTGCAGGACTTAATGCCCGTTGTATGTAAAGTGAAGGCTTGGTCGTGTAGTTGATGACATAGATGTTCTC
>CAZUYY010000257.1:0-4500 GCA_964624935.1 uncultured Prolixibacteraceae bacterium | reverse complement strand
AGGTGATCTTCCCTTCAGGTTTTTTTTCAGTCCAGCAGGATTTCGACATTAAGTATGTTATTCTTCCCTTGCGCTTCGTGAAAAAACTTCTTGAATATGATAAGCAGGTTACCGGACTGGAAATCGGGATTGCAAAAGGCGTCGATGTTGAGAAGATACAGCAACAGCTTACTCAGTTCACAGGTGATAAATTCAATGTTAAAAACCGATATCAGCAGCAGGAATTGCTTTACAAGATCATGAAATCGGAAAAATGGGCAATCTTTCTCATCCTTACATTCATCCTTATCATTGCTACTTTTAATGTGATCGGATCCTTATCAATGCTGATCCTTGATAAAAAAAGAGACATTGCCGTTTTGCAATGCCTGGGTGCAAGCCAGACAAAAGTGAAACGGATCTTTATGACTGAAGGATTCCTTGTTTCCTTTATTGGTGCAGCAGGAGGGTTGATCCTGGGTGGTGTTACCTGTTTTTTACAGCAAAAGTTTGGCTTTGTCAAGCTCGGCTCGGCTAACAGTACCTTCGTGGTTAGCGCATATCCGGTGCATATGCAGGTTCAGGACTTCGTCTTTGTCTTTCTGACTGTTCTGGTGATCGGGATAATTGCCACCTGGTACCCGGTATTCAATATCCGGAAAATTGAAACGCATATCCTTAATCAATTGGGTTAGATCCTGTTTATGTCAGTTTTTAGTTATCTTCTTGAAACCTCAACTCCCCTCCCTCTTGGGGGAGGGGCCGGGGGTGGGGTCCTTTGTGGCTACATAATTATCTATAACTTTGACTTATTCTCAAATACTTTGTTAAACGATAAAAAAATGTCCACCCATTTTAAATCAGTAAAATATTTCCTGATTCTTTTCCTGGGATTAATAATATTATCCGGAACTGTTTTTGCAGGTGAGATTGTTGTCAATAATGGCAATACGGCATTCAGGATTAAAGAAAAATCTTATCAGTCATTATCTGTTTCTACATCATTATCTTCTGTTCAATACCGGGATGTGCAGACTAAATCCGGTTTGTTTGATGAACTCTTTGTCAAAGGATATGGATACAGCAACACGGTTGGCGATCCAAAACTTCCTGTCTTCCATAAGATTATTGAGATCCCTTTGAATGCCGGCTTTTCGATAGAGATCACGCAACAGAAATATAAAGAATATGATCTTTATTCCATTGGGATCAATAACCGTATTATTCCTTCACAGGCGCCGATATCTAAAAATATTACTGATCCAAACCGGATTCCGTTTGTCCTGAATACCGCTACTTACCAAATGAATCAATGGTTGGGAGGCCCTGTAGTGAAAATCACACCTGTTGGCGTGATGCGGTCATTAAACCTTGCCCGGTTGGATATTTCACCAGTTTGGTATAATCCTGTAACTGGTAAACTCCGGGTTTATGAACAGCTTGATATTAAGATCAATTTCACAAATCCGGATATTCCCTCAACCATCAGGCTTAAAAAACAAACCTGGTCTCCTTATTTTCAAAACCTGTTTGCAAATGTTGGAAATTACATTCAGCTACCCGACAGTCTTATTACCTCTGCTCCCGTGACTTATGTCATTGTAGCCGATCCTGCCTTTCATGATTCACTCCAATCCTTTATTGCCTGGAAGAAGAAAAAGGGATTCAATGTAATTGTTGGTTATACCAACAATCCGGCTGTTGGAACAACAACAACTTCCATAAAGAACTATCTTCAGGGTATTTACAACAACCCTCCAAATGGTTGGCAAAAACCAAGTTTCGTGCTGTTTGTGGGAGATATCGGACAGATACCCACCTGGATGTCAGATAGCCATGTTACCGATTTGTATTATTGCGATTATACCAATGACAGTATCCCTGATGTGTTTTACGGCAGATTTGCTGCTCAAAATGTGACCCAGTTAATGGCATATATTGATAAAACCCTCGAATACGAACAATACACGATGCCCTCGGATGCATTTCTCGGGGAAGTGACCATGGTGGCCGGCGCCGACCCAACCAACGGACCACTTTATGGAAATGGGCAGATCAATTATGGTACTTCCAATTATTTCAATTCTGCTCACTCAATTTTTTCAAATACCTACCTTCAGCCCGAACCCTCGGAAGGCCTTTATTCAGAGGAAATCCATCAAAATGTTTCGGATGGAGTTGCATTTGCCAATTATACAGCTCACGGCAGTGAAGAAGGATGGTATGATCCGCAATTTATAATTTCTGATATTGCACCACTGCAGAACAATCATAAGTTTTGCCTGATGATAGGAAATTGCTGCCTTACTGCCGATTTCAGCATGGATTGCTTTGCCGAGGAGGTGACCCGGACTCCTCAAAAAGGGGCTTTGGGTTATATCGGGTGCTCCGATTATTCCTATTGGGATGAAGATTTCTGGTGGGCTTGCGGATACAAAACTGTTTCGACAAATCCGGTATATGATTCACTGCACCTGGGAGCCTATGATGTAACATTCCATGATCATGGTGAAAATCCTTCACAATGGTTTGTAACCATGGATCAGATGGTCTTTGGCGGTGATCTTGCCGTGGAGGAATCTTCTTCCGGATTAAAGCACTATTATTGGGAAACTTATAACCTGATGGGCGATCCTTCACTCAGTATTTATTATTCTGTGCCGGCGCCGGTTGCTGCTTCCTACCCACAAACCATGATTGTCGGAATGTCAACACTTACAGTTACTACCGAACCATATGCCTATGTCGCACTATCATTGCACGATACTTCTCTTCTTGCAGCAAAATGTGCAGATACCTCCGGCATCGTTTACCTGACATTCAGTCCACTGATTTCTCCTGATTCTCTTTCGGTGGTCATCACAAAACAAAACCGGAAACCACATATTGGCTATATTCAGGTTATTCCATCATCAGGGCCTTACGTAGTTCTCTCAGGTTATACGGTGAATGATTCGTTGGGCGGAAATAACAATCACCTCGCTGATTACGGGGAATCAATTCTGCTGAATGTTACCGTGAATAACATCGGTTTGCAAAACGCCTCATCTATCAGGGGAACTTTATCTACAAGCGACACAAATCTTACTATTACTTCAGGATCCTTCAATTTCGGCCCGGTAGCAGCAGGAGAAATGACAACGGGACAAAATGCTTTTGCCCTGACTGTTCATCAGTATGTACAGGATCAGCACCAGGTTCTTTGCAACCTGCTATTGACCAACGATACCACTACATGGAATTCGACACTGATCCTGATATTAAATGCCCCGGTACTGAATGTTGGAGCCGTCACTGTGCTGGACCCCTCCCCCGGAGGAAATAACAACGGGATTCTTGATCCCGGCGAAACAGCAACACTTCGGATCTCTATGATAAATTCGGGACATGCAACTTCTTCAAATACGATTGCACATTTGACCTTCCCGTCGTCTTCTGCTCCTTATATTCTGGGTCCGGATACGAGTTATTATTTCGGCAATCTTGATAATGGCATGTCTGGTTTTTCATATTTCCCGGTCACTACAAATGTGATCACTCCACCAGGGACGGCAGTGAATCTTAATTACAGGATAACAGGAGGCACATTAAATCAATACTCCGTCAGGGATACGATCAACCTGATTATTGGGCAGTTGCCACAATATAACATGAAGAATGGTACAACAATGACTTGCGCCGGTAGATTTTATGATTCAGGTGGCCCGGATTCGAATTACAGTAATAATGAAAACTACATTTATACGTTTCTGCCCGGAAATACAGGCGAAATGATCAAGGCTGTATTCAATAGTTTCGATGTTGAGTACGACACAACTTGTGATTATGATTGGCTAAACGTGTTCAATGGCGCTGACACTACTGCTCCATTGCTTGGTTCCTTTTGCGGATCAACTAATCCCGGGCCCTTTGTCGGGACGACCGGTCCCCTGACTTTTCAATTCAGTTCCGATTCCAGTGTGAATCTGGCAGGATGGGAAGCTGATATCTCATGCATAGGTGGCCCGCTGAATCTGAATGCAAATGGATTCCCGGCAAATGTTTGTCAAGGTTATTCTTCCCAATTGGTTGCAATTCCTACAGGCGGCTCAGGAAATTATTCCTATTCATGGAATCCCGTAACATATCTTGATGATCCAACCAGCAAGACACCGGTTTCGACACCTCTTGCAGATATCTCATATACAGTTACTGTATATGATGGTGCCTCATCGCTGACCTCAGGAGATATAAGGCTCACTGTTCATCTCCTGCCAGCTACCCCGACCATAATCTATAAAAGCGGGTCGCTGATCTCCAGTTCTCCCACCGGCAATCAATGGTACCTGAACGATGCATTGTTACCTGATGCAACAGATCAGATTTATAACCCTGAGGCCCCGGGACGCTACTATGTAACCGTAAATGACACGATAAACAGTTGTATATCATCACCATCAAACAGCATCTATTACCCGAATACTGGTATCGATCGGTCAGGTATGGACAAATGGGTGAGTGTTTATCCAAATCCATTCGTGG
>CAZUYY010000256.1:2370-4512 GCA_964624935.1 uncultured Prolixibacteraceae bacterium | reverse complement strand
TTCCGGGTAGAGCGGATCGTTACCTCCCCGCTCCCCCACAGACCCGGACGAGCAGATTTCCCGCATCCGGTTCCTCAGACTAAGGATTCGCTGCATAGACAGAGTGATAGATTTTAGGTTTAGCCAGAACAAAGGAGACTTTTGTAAGCATGTTAAACCGCGCCCATGAAACCCCACTGTTAGACCTTCTGGAAAGCCATTTCTTCCAGATTCGGGTAACAACCAGGTAGAATGAGGACAAACTACGACTGTTGCCTGTGACTCCAAAATAATGGTAATGACCAAGAAGTTTGGAGTTTAGCAATTTCAACTGCTCGGAAATGCATTCATGTCGATTCTGCTTACACCAGTCATTGATTCGTTTAATGCTCCTTTGTAGCCGGTCTTTGGCTGTTTTTCTCATGACCGTCCAGTTTCCCTTGCGGGTTCTGCCCCAGAAAAATGTAAAGCCCAGAAAGTTAAATGTACCTCGCTTCCTGTCTCTCTTTTTATCGTAGTCCTTTGGTGGTCTTGAAAAATAAATCAGTTTTGTTTTGTCCGGGTGTAACTTTAGTCCATATTTGTCAAAGCGTTTGGGCAGAACCTTGAAAACCCTTTTGGCGTCTTCTTCGTTCTCAAATCCCAATACACTATCGTCGGCAAACCGTACTATGGTTGTCCTGCCTTTCAGCAGCGGGATAATCTCTCTTGCAAACCATTTATCCAATACTTCATGTAAATAAATGTTGCTTAACAGAGGAGAGATTACACCGCCTTGTGGGCTGCCTTCTTCATTGTAACTAAGTTCCTTCCCTTCCATTACACCTGCTTTCAGCCATTTACCTATTAATCTAGTAATTACTCCATCCTGCACCCTTTGCTTAAGAAATGCTCTTAAGTGCTGATGGCTCATCGTATCAAAGAACTTCCGGATATCAAGATCAATTATCCAGTGAATGTTCTTTGTCCGAAATTCATTCCAAAGATAGTCAACTGCATCGTGTGGCGACCTCCCCGGTCTGAAGCCGTATGAGAAATCCAGAAAATCCGTCTCATAAACTGGTTCCAGTACCTGAAGTACTGCTCGCTGCAGTATGCGGTCTTCTACCGTGGGAATGCCAATGGGCCGTTGCTCTTTCCCATTTCCTTTGGAAATGTATACTCGCTTTACCGGCGGAGCAATATACTTCCCCGATTTAGCTCTCTCCAGTAAGTCCGACAGATTCTTTACCAGACTTATCTCATACATCTCCAGAGTTTGTCCATCAACTCCCGGGCTGGTCTTTGGTTTTACCCTCTTATAGGCTTCTTGCATCCACTCCATGTCTATATTGTGGTGCATTGATACCAATGGCTTGCCCTCAAATTTCTTAGCAATTTCTGCTATTCGCTTTTGTTTCGTTGACACTTCCATTTGTTCCTGTGTACAAATTTGCGTTTCTCAAAACCGATTCCTTATTCCGACGCTTCCCTTCCCTACTCACCGGCTCCTTGGGTCTCGTTCGCCGATTTTCATCCGGTACTATGAAAGCGCTAAGACTGCCTCTGTTCATCTCCTAACTTCACTCTTCGTTCGTATCGGATTCCCCGGATGTGTCTCATTTCTTCGATCATGACTAACGTGAGACGCCTTAGTCATGCCCGGGCTTAGGTCGACCAGTTGCCCCATTACTGGTTTTATTCATCGGGGAAACAGGAGGCTCTCCCATGTTCCCGTGATACCCCCTTGTGCATTTGCTCTGGTGCTATACCCCGGATGGTCCCTTGTGCTTGCCTGTTTCGCACTTTGGGTACTGTTCCCGCATCAACGACGACGAAAACACCTTCAATAGAATATCCTTACGAGGCTCAATGTCAAAGCTTTTGTACTCACTGTCTACGCTTCATGCAGGTATCTCTGCCTACGATGCAAGACTCGCTTCCGGCTGATGGCCAATCTTTGCCGGTTAGGATTGGTTACCTAATGGGTCTCATTAAAAGGTTTCAAAGAACAACTTTATTCCCCTTTTACGGGCTTTCCATGGCGCAACGTTGATCGAAATTCGATTATTTAATAGCTCCCCTCCCTCTTGGGGGAGGGGCCGGGGGTGGGGTACATTCTCCCCTCTCTCCTGATGGGGCATTTTTTTCATTTTTCATTTTTCACTTTGCACTTCGCACTTC
>CAZUYY010000256.1:0-2270 GCA_964624935.1 uncultured Prolixibacteraceae bacterium | reverse complement strand
TTTTTTTCATTTTTCATTTTTCATTTTTCATTTTTCACTTTGCACTTCGCACTTCTCACTTCGCACTTGATATTGGGGCCGGGGGTGGGGTCCTTTGCGGTAAAAAAAAATTCAATGCACTAGCATCTTCACTGGAATCATCTGTTTCTTCATAGTAGTACTCCGTATTGAAACAGTCAGTCCTTCATCGCCTGTTTTATTGAAATAGTCAACCCTGATCTCATGATAACCTTTGCCAAGTGCAATTGTCGATTCAACTTCTTTCATACTATGAAGTCCATCGTTATCCACAACTTTCTTCCCGTCGATCCAGAGGGCGCTTCCATCGTCTGAATTGGTGCCAAAAGCATAAACATCATTTGAAGGAATCGCAACATAGCCTTTGAAACTGAATCCATAATATTCCTTCACCTTTTTTTGATCCAGTCCGAAATTATCCAGGGTTCCTTCTTTAACAGGTTTTAATCGTTGAAAATCAGGAATGCTGTCCCAGTTTCCTTCATAATAGCCGTATTTAATTCCCGGAACAGGGTTTGTAACTTTAACTCCGGGAATGGGTTCAACCTTTTTGTACATTCGGGTGCTGACCCCCGAAACCGCTTTCCCATCCCTGTAGCACCGGGCAGCAATTGTAGTAGATTTCTGCAGAAGAACAGGGCCGGTATATAACGGAGAGTTCAGGTCAGGATTGGACTGATCGGTCGTATAGTGGATCTGAATATTCTCACGATCACTTTTGAGACGCACATGAAGGTTCTCAACAAAATTGTCAAAATCGGCAAGGATCTGCGGCGGTTCAGTCAAATCAAGTTTGCCTTTAAGGTCAAGAACGACAACTGTATTGGTCGTATCCGGCATTTCTGCAGGTAATGATAGTATAAGTGCATCTTCCTTGCGAGTGACTTTAAGGGAAGTCTGGTTTGCATCTGCAAGGAGATAAGCCTTCAAAGGTTCATTCAAAACCCCGGGGACAGTCAGAGTATGGTTTTCCGGCCGGTTGAAGATGTGAAGATAAAGACGAACTCCATCGGGAATCTCTTTTTGCGTACATCTTCCCCAGGCAGGCGAACGGAAAGGACTGGCCTGCGTTCCATAGATCGATTCGCCGTTCACCTTCATCCAGGAACCGATCGACTTAAAACGATCGACGCTCTCAGGCGGGATCAATCCTTCGCTGGTAGGCCCGACATTGAGCAGGTAGTTTCCTCCTTTTGATGCAATATCGGCCATCACCCGGAGCAATTCTTTTGCAGGTTTAAAGTTCTTATCATTTTTATTATATCCCCAGTGATCGTTCATGGTCATACAGGTTTCCCAGTCAACTCCCGGCAACCCTGTCGCAGGGATCTGCTGTTCGGGAGTTCCGAAATCGCCGGCGAAGGTGCCCTCTTTCGTCAGCCCTTCCATATCCATGCGCCCTGCCCCTACCCTGTTGTTTATAATAATATTGGGTTGCAGGCTCCTGCACCAGGAATAGATCTCCTTCCCGAATTTCTCGTTCCACGTATTCTCCCACTCGCCGTCAAACCAGAGCACTCCAATCTCTCCGTAATTCGTCAGCAGCTCTTTCAGTTCCGCTTTCATATAATAAACATACTTCTGGAATTCAGCCCCGGTCACGGGACGATATTTTTCCCATGATCTCCGTGGAAGGTAATCAGGATGATGCCAGTCCATGATGGAATAATAAAAACAGAATTTCAGCCCGTATTTATGGCATGCATCGGCAAGATCCTTCATCGGATCATGATGAAAAGGCGTATTCATAATATTGAAGTCGGTTTGCTTTGTGCCGAACATGCAAAACCCGTCGTGATGCTTTGAGGTGATAACGATGTATCTTACCCCGGCATCTTTCGCCATCTTCACCCATTCATCCGCATTGAATTTTACCGGGTTGAATTGCTCCCTGAAATGATCATAGGTATCAATCGGAATCTCGGCAGAAGTCCGTATCCACTCCCCATAGTCTGTTTTACCGTTCCATTCCCCCGCAGGAACCGAATAAATTCCCCAGTGAATGAACATCCCGAACCGTGCATCGCGCCACCATTGCATGCGTGCATCATGCTGCTCCTGCGTCTCCGGCTGTGCAAATGTTAAGCACGGAAAAAGTAAAGCAACAACTAAGAAAATCGTAAATAGTGTTTTCATAATATTAACTTGTGAACTGGTGAATTAGCGAACTGGCGAGTAAAAGAGTCGCCAGTTGGAATTTGAATGGTATTATCTCTGTTACTTTTATGACTATTATCACTCTGTCACTCTAT
>CAZUYY010000255.1:0-4524 GCA_964624935.1 uncultured Prolixibacteraceae bacterium | reverse complement strand
AATTATCAATTGTCAATTATCAATTATCAATTATCAATTATCAATTATAATTAGCGCCTTTTAGCGTTTTAACGTCTTAGCGTTGAAAAAAAGACTTTTCAGAGAGACCACACTTTATATCAAAACCCTTGTATTATATAATATCAAACATGAAAACAAGAATTATTCTTTTAGCGATAATTACTTTATTGACAAGTTGTAATGTGCTTAAAACTGTAAAACTTTTAAAGAGCGGAACGATTGAACAGAAAAATTATTCATCCTCAATTAGTTTTGTTTTTGATTCGCATATTAAGGTTCTCGTAAAAATTAAAGGAAAAACGTACACTTTTATTTTTGATACAGGTGCTGGCACATCTGCAATATCTGAAAATGTAGCAACTGAATTGGGATTAAAACCAACGTCTTCTTCAAATATACTTGACAGTCAGAATAATCGTTCTTCACTTAATATTTATTTAATAGATACTATTCTGATTGGTGATGTTAAGTTTCTAAATCTACCTTTTGCTGGAGCAGACCTAAGCAAAATAGTTTGTTTTGGTCAGGAATTCGATGGTATTATTGGCTCAAACTTAATGAGTAAAGCTATTTGGTTAATTGATAATGAGAATAAAACAATCACCATAGTCGACAACAAGAATAAATTAAATTTAATGCCCAATGCTGAAATTATAAAATTTAAGACATATAAAGATGGATTATATTTAAACTTAAACCCTTATTTTAATTTAGATATACCAAAATTTGTAAATAATAAAATGGTTGAATTGGATATGGGAAGCCCAAATGGATTTGATTTAAATAAAAAAATAGTTGAAAGAAATGCAATCTCTGCAAGTAAATTTAGCATTGGTAATGCTTCACAAGGTTTGTTTGGTAGAAATAAAATTGATACGACTTTTTATTTTGTAACAAATACATTGAAGATGGACAATATGAAAGTTGACGAAGAAATTGAAGTAAAATATAAAGGCACAAAAATACCAACAGTCGGTATGGATTTTTTAAAAAATTATAACATTATTTTAGATTGGAAAAAAAATGAAATCACCTTATCAAAATTCCATTCTCTTACAGAAAAGAAAATTGTTCCATACGGATTTAAAATCGGAATGGACAAATCTATTGTTGTGGTAAATGAAATCTTCAATAACTCCGATGCTGAAAGAAAGGGTTTAAAACTTGGCGATAAAATTATAAAAATCGATGAGATAGATTTTCAAAATAAAAATACAGAAAGCGATTGTGCTAAAATAAAACAATTTGAAAATCTTTCAAAAAACGAGATTAATATAAAAGTAGAACGAGAAGGAAATCAAATGAATTTTGTACTTGTTCAAAATTAACAGCACCTAAAGAGCCGCTATGCAGTCAGGCAGGAAAAAACGCGCACTGTTGTACGGGCGACCCTCACGGTCGCCCCTTCTCACCTCTCACTTCTCACTATTTTGTGATTGCATATTCATAAAAGTTTATCCTTGGCATATCATCTACAAATGGAGTTCCTATCAGCATCCAGCCCAAGAGGCCATTACACTTAATTCCAACATATTTTTCCTGTATGCCATACCAATTTCCTGAATAACCTCCTCCTCCAAAAACGCAAGGTCCATAATAAATTAATAATATTAAGTTCCCATTTCCCCATCTGTCATTTGTTTTTATGGTATCTCCAACTGATAAAACTTTTGGGTTGCCTGTCGAATCTGTTAAAACATACGTTTCATTATTCAGCGTTTCAATATTCAGATTGGATTCCAGACACATACCTCCATAAAACCAATCATTCCAAAGGAAAAGATTAATATCATTTATTTTATCAGAATTGATGTCAATCGCATAGTTTGCTTGGCAAGAGTAACATTGTAAAACAACAGTAGGATTCATATCCGTTATTGTAATTCCGGAATTTGGGATTCCTATGATAAGCCATTGTTGTTTCTGGGTTTTAAAAGTCGAATCATGACCTTGCGTTGTACCAGCCGTACTGGTTGCGACAATTCTGAAATGATAAGTCGTATCGGGAATCAACCCTGTGATATTTGCACTTACATTTGTGTTGGTCGACCCGGTAACAGTATTCTGCATAGCCGGAACATTTGTTCCATATGCAACAGTAAGTCCATAGGAAAATGAAACGGCTGTTGAAAGGTCATTTGCATTCACAATTCCGTTCATCGTCGCCGTATAAGAGGTTATCCCGCTTGCAGCTTTGGTTATAACAGTTGGTGCTATTGGCGAAGAAGTATTCTCATGCTTTTTACAACCGATTATCCCTATTACTGTCAAGGCAAATAATAGAAATATTATAAAATATCTCATAATATAGCTTTTTGTAAAAGTAAGAGGATAAAGATACGGAAAAAAAATAAAAAGTCAAGTAAAATATAATGATACAGCTACCTCTTTGTGATCTTTGTGCCTCCTTAATGCCCTTTGTGGTTAAAAAATCCCCAATCCTCCATCTTCTATCCTCCATACCTTATCTTCTGCATTCCTGCATTTCTGAATCCTTCATTCTTCATTTTTCATTCTTCATTCTTCATTATCTGCCCTCTCACTCCTCACCACTTTTTCGCCATTTCACTATCTCGCCATTTCTTTTCTCGTCACGAAACTCCCCGCCCCGAATGGGGAGGGGTCGGGGGAGGGGCTGTCAGAGCCAGGGGGTGAGGTACCTTAAGTCAAGGTGCCTTAATTCACGCGGTGATGGCTTCATTTCCCATCTCAGATCAAAAATCGTTGACCGATATTCAATTGTTCTAATAAATCCAATACCCGATACCCAAAACCAATTATAGTGAGCAGGTATTTTATTTTCATGTGAAAATCTTTTTACTGAATCACCAGCTTTTTTGTCTCAACACCTTTTCCCGACTGAATTTTAACGATATATATGCCGCTTCTTAGTGTACTAACATTTATTTCAATATTCTTTTGATCATAATATCTATCCTGCATCAATAGTACCCCGTTAATATCGAAGATAGTTACAATTGTTTCGACTGTTTCTGTAAATTTATTTGCGATTGTGATTCTATCAGAAGCAGGATTAGGAAACAGGCTGTAAAATGACTCATCCTGTTTGATTTCTTCAATAAAATTAGTTCCTCCATTCGTGGTTTTCAGAATCGTTCCACCTTCGCCGGCAATATAACCATTGTTTTCATCTGTAAAGCAAACTGAGTACAAATCATTATTTGTTCCGCTTATCAAAGCAGTCCAGGACGTACCGCCATCGCTGCTTTTTAAAATGGTTCCACCTTCGCCAACGGCGTAACCAGTTTTATTGTCGGTAAAATAAACTGAATTTAAAGTATTATATGTTCCGCTCGGGGAAGGTGTCCAGGTAATACCTCCATCCGTAGTTTTTATAACGGCTCCTGAGTATCCCACTGCAAATCCGGTATTGACATCAGCAAAGAATATTGAGTTTAAAGGTTCTTCTGTTCCGGCCGGATATGTCAGCCACCCTGCACCACCATCGATAGTTTTTAAAATTTCACCATTACCTAACACATAGCCTGTATCGGCACTTGTAAAGAAAAAAGATCGGGAATGATATGTACCAGGTAATGCATTCCAGGTTAAGCCCCCATCGATTGTTTTGAAAATATAATTAGTCAAAATATAACCTGTACTGGTATCTGTAAAAGAGACGAGGGACAATTGCCCATATACACCGGACGATAATACAGTCCAGGTTGTCCCTCCGTTGTTTGTTTTTAAGATGGTTCCCCCATAACCCACCGCATAACCTGTATTGGGACTGGGAAAGGAAACAGATGTTATCATTTGATCTACTCCGTAGTAAATGGCAGTCCAGTTTTTACCTCCATTGGTGGTTTTTAATATAATCCCGGAACCTACTCCTGCTGTTGTACCACCAACTGCATAGCCTGTATCAGCGACAGGAAAACTGACTGAGTACAAGTCCTGGGTTAATTGGCCCGATAAAACATTCCAGGTTCTACCACCGTCGGTTGTTTTCATGATTTCCCCATAGGTACCTGCAACATATCCTGTATTCGCATCGGAAAAGAAACCGGAATATAACACTTCACTTCCTGCACCGGTTAAAGAGGTCCAGGTTGTCCCGCCATCTATGGTTTTCATTATTTCTCCATAAGTGACTCCCTGTGAAGTTGTACCACCACCCATTGCATAACCTGTATTAGAATCAGTAAAGTACAGGGAATTTAAATCTGTTGTTGTTCCGGCCCAAAAACCGTTCCAGATTAAACCTCCATTCGTGGTCTTTAAATAAAAACCATTTTCACCTATCGCATAGCCTGTATTTACACTGGTAAAGAAAACAGAAAATAACTCAAAAGTTATTACACCTGCTACGATAGTCCAGTTTATACCTCCATTGGTGGTTCTTAAGATAATCCCGGAACTGTATCCCCCTGAGGTTGTACCACCCACTGCATAGCCTGTATCTGAATTGTTAAAGCATACAGAGAATAGTGAATAATTTGTTACGCTTGATAAAAGACTCCAGGTGGAGCCTCCGTTCAT
>CAZUYY010000254.1:0-4531 GCA_964624935.1 uncultured Prolixibacteraceae bacterium | reverse complement strand
CCGGTTGAATTTTTCCTGGACGAACTTTAAGGTAAGCTTAAGCGTTTTGACAGTGTTTTTCGAAGGAAGGTCATACATAGCATCATTCATAACTGCTTCCATAATGGATCTTAATCCACGAGCCCCGAGTTTAAACTCAACTGATTTATCAACAATGAAATCCAGGGCATCTTCATCAAAACTCAGCTTGATCCCATCCATTTCAAATAATTTGATATATTGTCGCGTCAATGAATTTTTAGGTTCAGTGAGAATCCGTCGTAAGGTCTCGCGGTTCAATGAATGAAGGTGAGTGACAATGGGCAGCCTTCCAACCAATTCAGGGATCAACCCATAACTTTTCAGGTCAACAGCAGAAACATACTGCATCAGGTTATCCTTGTCGATCTGGTCACGTTCTCTGTTGGCAGTATAGCCAATCATATTGGTCTGTAACCGTGCTCCGATTTTCTTCTCAATCCCGTCGAAAGCGCCTCCTGTGATGAAAAGGATATTTATAGTATTCACCTGGATCATTTTTTGTTCAGGATGTTTTCTGCCACCTTGAGGTGGGACATTCACCACCGTTCCCTCCAGCAATTTTAACAACGCCTGCTGAACACCTTCACCCGAAACATCCCGTGTTATCGAGGGGTTATCGCTCTTCCGTGCAATTTTATCGATCTCATCAATAAAGACAATTCCTCTCTCTGCTGCGGCAACATTGTAGTCTGCCACCTGAAGCAAACGTGAAAGAATGCTTTCCACATCTTCTCCCACATAACCTGCCTCCGTCAGAACAGTAGCGTCGGCAATACAGAAGGGCACATTCAGCATACGGGCAATAGTTCTTGCCAGGAGCGTCTTTCCGGTACCGGTCTCACCGACCAGAATGACATTGGATTTTTCAATCTCTATGTCATCCTCTTTGGCTTTCTTCACATGGGAGATCCGCTTATAATGATTATAAACAGCCACTGCCAGTAATTTCTTTGCCTCTTCCTGCCCGATTACATATTGATCAAGGTACTTTTTTATCTCGACCGGTTTTAACAGGGTATAATCAGGAATTTGTTTTTGCACCCTTGTTGAAAGTTCTTCATCCATGATCAATTGGGCCTGTGCTATACAGTAATCACAGATGTGGGCATTTAATCCTGCAATCAGAATATTGGTATCCCTTTTCTCACGCCCGCAAAAAGAACAACGTTCCCCTGTCTTTGTCATCCCGTAAAATTAAGCAGTTTTCGTCCGAATCAGAATTTCATCAATCATGCCGTAAGTTTTGGCTTCTTCTGAAGTCATCCAGTAATCCCTGTCGGCATCCTTCAGGATTTTATTGTAAGTCTGACCCGAATGACGGGAAATTATTTCATAAAGTTCTTTCTTGAGTTTCTGGATCTCTCTTGCGGTAATCTCAATATCGGAGGCTTGGCCTTCTGCATTTCCCATAGGTTGATGGATCAGGATCCTTGAATGGGGCAGAGCAGTGCGTTTTCCTTTAGAACCCGCACACAATAATATGGCGCCCATTGAGGCAGCCATTCCAGTACAAATAGTGGCTACTTCAGGATTGATGTATTGCATGGTATCATAAATGCCGAGCCCGGCGTAAACTGAGCCTCCGGGCGTATTCAGGTAGATCTGAATATCTTTTTTTGAATCAACGGATTCAAGAAAAAGTAGCTGAGCCTGTATGATATTGGCAACGTAATCGTCGATCGGAACACCAAGAAAAATAATCCGGTCCATCATAAGACGGGAAAATACATCCATCGTCGCTATGTTAAGTTGCCGTTCTTCAATGATAGTCGGTGAAATATAATTTGATGAAATTGATTTGTATTTCTCCAGGGTCATACTATTAATACCCCTGTGATTTATCGCATATTTTGAGAATTCGTCCATAGGATTTGATTTTAATGTTCATGATTATGATCGTTATCGTGTTCGTGGTCATGATTATGTTCATGATCATGCTTCGCTGAAGCTAAGGTAATAAATTCCTCGTAAGAAATCCGTTTTTCTTCTAATGGGAGATTTGCATTAAACACCTCCAGCAATTTCCCAGTATAGAGTTCATCGTTTATTTTCTGAACTTGTTCATTGTTCTTTATAACGGTATCGACAAGAGAGTCGAACCGTTTTTCAGTTTCCGGGTCTTCAGTATTCATTGGGAACTGGCTAAGAAAATATTTTTTTATGTAATTCCTGATTTCGGTATCATCCACCCGGATGCTGTATTCACGGATCAGTTTATTTTCTATAAGCTGCCACTTCATCGATTCAGTAAAAGAATCGTACTGTTTTTCAACTTCTTCAGGGGTGAGTTTACTTTCTTTGTGTTCAGTCAACCACCGCTTTAAAAACAGGTCCGGCAGAAGAACAGGGATCTCATGCACCAAGGCCTCTGTAATGTGATGATATAAAAGCTTATCTGTTTCACCAACAAAACTTTCTGATGCCTCCTTTCTTACCTTTTCACGGAATTGTTCTTCTGTTGTGATCTCCTGGCCGGGATAGACTTTATTATAAAGTTCGGCATCGAGGTTTGCAGGTTCAATATGATAGATGTCACTTATCGAAAATGCGAAAGAAATCCCTTCTTTTTTTGCAACATCCTCTTTGATTCCCAGAATTTTAACTGCTTCATCAGGGGTCTCAAAAAAATCAGGGGTGATCATGACTTTGTCTTCTTTCTTCAAACCGGTAAACCGTTTTCTTGTATCTTCTTTCGTCAGTTTTGACATAGTGATGTAAACATTCTTCTTGATGCCATTCCCGGCAATTTTTCCATCCGGAGCTGTTTCCACAATTTCCCCTGAGATCATATCCTTCTCTCCTGCAGTTTCAGGATGAACGCTATTTCCATTTCGTCTTCGAATGTCATCAATGTAGCTATCCAGCATTGTATCGTCTACCTTTATCAGATAACGGCTAACAGGAGGTAACCCTGAAAGGTTCAGAACGATCTCAGGTGCCAGACCCAAGTCAAAGAAAAACTCAAAATCCTGCTCAGAATCAAATGAATAATTATGGTTCTTTTCGCTGTTTGGAAGTGGATTGCCAAGAACTTCCAGTTTTTCATCCTGGATGTATTTTGCAAGAGAATCGGAAATGATCTTGTTCACCTCATCAGCCAGGATGGCCTTTCCATACATCTTACGGATCAATCCTACAGGAACTTTACCTGGCCTGAATCCGGGAATGTTGGCTTTGTGTTGAAAATCCTTCAGTTGTTTGATAACCTTTTCATCATAGTCTTCTTTCAGAATCTCAATTCTGACCGTTGCTGTCAGTTCTCCTGTCTTCTCTCGCGAAATGTTCATGAATAAAATTTGTTATTGTTAATGTACAACAGTTATAAGTGCGGATGAAGGGACTCGAACCCCCACAGGTTTCCCTACAAGATCCTAAGTCTTGCGCGGCTACCAATTACGCCACATCCGCCAGAGATCCTGCCTTTAGAAACAGGACTGCAAAGATACATTAATTTTAGATTCGCTAATGACCAGGGCATATCAGAATTATCCCTTATTCACATTGGCCTTCATAACAGGATTTCCGGGACATCACCCTGAATTAGTGAAAACAAAGGTCATTTACAAGATTATTATTTAGAACATTGAACAACTTTTTTAAGTAAGAATAGTCTATATAATAGCAGCACTGATAAAAAGATGCTGGTGAAATAATTTTCCGCCGAACTATAAAGAATAAATAATCTGGTGAATGCATCGACAAAGCACAATTATTATGAAAAGGTTTCGGATAGGTAGGTTGTGGTTTATCCTTATTTGTTTCTTTCACGGAAACAATTCCTATAGCCAGGAAATGTTCGGAACTACGCTTGGAAATTATTCGGGTGTTAATGGAATTCAATTAAATCCCTCTTCCATGCTGGGATCCAAGCCCTATCTCGATATTAACCTGGTCGCCATGGATGTATTAATGCAGAACAATTTTTTATACATGGACAAGTCTGAATACCGGATCTCAAATCTTTTCGGTTCCGGATTCGTATTGCCTTCCCATCCGGAAGAATACGGAACCGGATCCAGAAACTTTTACGTCTATGACAATAATCATTTGCGGGATGTTTATTTTCAACTTCGTATAAATGGCCCCGGAGCCATGCTGGTATATGGAAATCAGGCATTTGCAATAAGTTCCGGGATAAGGTCAGTTATTTCTGTAAAGAATGTTCCTTATGAGATTGCTAATTTCGCATATCTGGGGTTGAATTATGTTCCTCAACAGAACATCAATTATAAAGATAATATACCATTTAAAGTTGGAGAACTTACTTGGGCGGAAGTTGGTCTCAGTTATGCCTATACTTTTTTAGCAAGGAATTTTGACAAAATAACCGCAGGAATCACTATCCATCGACTTTTCGGTTATTCAGGCTCATACGCTTATGGGAATAAGGTTGATTATATTGTACCTAACGACAGTACCATCAGTGTTCATAATTTAGACGCACAGGTTGGATATTCTGTTCCTGTCGACTATGACAAAGGAGGGGTATGGAACAATAAACTAATTACTG
>CAZUYY010000253.1:0-4561 GCA_964624935.1 uncultured Prolixibacteraceae bacterium | reverse complement strand
TGTACCGTTTGGGTGTGGCTCTTATCGATATCGGAGCCATCCGGTTCGACACGCATTCGGAGAAATATTCAATTGATAACAAAAGTTCTTACTGGGATAATGTGACTAGTTTCAATTTCACCACGATTCACCAGTTAATGGATACTGTAAGCTACAGATTTTATGGCGATAAAAATGCATCTTACCGCGGAAGCAGTTTTTATGTGTGGCTGCCCTCTGCCCTATCGATCCAGTTTGATTACCACTATTTAAAAAGATGGTATGTGAATGCTTCTTTGATATATGGATTTGACCTGAGTCCTGCTTCTGTTTCCAGGCCATCTGAACTTTCCATAACACCCCGTTATGAGAGCCGTACATTCGAAGCTGACTTACCTGTATCATTTTACGATTGGAACAAGCTTAGGATCGGACTTGCTCTGAGATATTATTATTTTACAATTGGTACAGAGAAGGTGGGAGAGTTTTTTCGCATCAGCAACTTTACAGGATTCGACCTGTATTTTGCTTTACATTTTTTTATTGATAAGGGAAACTGCCCGAAAGGCAAGCAAAAAGGATGTCAGGAAATTGATTACAGGCTAAAATCAGATTACCGTTGATGTTTTTACATCCAGGGCATCCCTGAGTGCATTGCCAACCAGCATGAACGCAAGTACCATCATCATGATTGCAAGGCCTGGAAGAATAGCAAGATGAGCTGAATCCAGAATGATGTAACCATAATTTTCTTTTATCATTGAGCCCCAGGAAGGCATTGGCGGCTGGACTCCTATACCAAGAAAGCTTAACCCGGCTTCCAGCAAAATTGCCGAGGCGAAATTTGCAGCAGAAATAACAATTACGACTCCCATGATGTTGGGAAGGATATGATGAAATATGATCCGGAAATTGGAAAATCCAAGAGCCCTTCCTGCTTCAATAAATTCTTTTTCTCTGATACTTAAAATCTGGCCACGGACAACCCTGGCCACCTCTACCCACATTGTCAGTCCAACGGCGATGAAAACCTGCCAGAATCCCTTCCCCAAGGCAAATGTGATTGCAATTACAAGTAAAAGCGTAGGGATCGACCAGACAACATTAATGATCCATACCACTACATTGTCGATCCATCCCCGGAAATATCCTCCTATCGCTCCTATAATGATCCCGATCAACAGGGAAATAAATACGGATATGAATCCAACAGCCAGGCTTACCCGGGTTCCAATAATAAGCATACTGAAATAATCTCTGCCAAAGCGATCTGTACCAAGCCAGAATGTCCTTGAATGTGGTAAATCAACTTTATTGGATGAAAAAGATTTTTCAATAACATCCGGGTTGGATGAATCTGAATATTCCCGGATAACAACTTGGTCTCCCTCTTTTCTCCACGAGGATATCGGAATATTGTCATAACTGCTTTTCTGACCAAACAGCATCCTGTAAAAAATGTTATGGCGAACCTGCCTATCCTCTAACCTGACAGGAAGAAAAACGACTGAAGTCCCGGGTTTCTTCAACCCCAGTTGAAGGTATTGGTCGTTAGCAAAAGGAGTAGGATCAGGCGAGATCAGATAGCCCAGGATAGCGATCAATACCATCATACCTATAAAGATCAGTGATCCAAATCCAAGCCGGTTTTTCCTGAATCCTTTCCAGGCTAAAGCTGATAAACTTCCGGAAGACTCATAATGTTTTTTTCTGAAGAACACCTTGAATGTGGTTTTTCATGCAAAGATCAAGAAAATAATAACGAATTACGAATTTGCTAACAATTCACTGTTCGCCATTGATTTAAAAAAAATCCCGGAACAATGAAGTTACCGGGATTTCAGGGTGGAAGATGGGGCTCGAACCCACGGCCTTCAGATCCACAATCTGACGCTCTAACCTGCTGAGCTACATCCACCATTTAAAATGAGCGGCAAAAATACAAATCTTTTACCATTATTTCATATGAGTTTCAAAAATACAAGAGAAAGCAGACATGCGGAATATCTTTATGGTACGGAAAGAGTAATGAGTGGAAATTCGTAATTCGTAATTATTTTATCTCTCCCTCGAACGAGGCCTTGAAATCTTCCCAAGGTGTTTTTTGGTATGCATCTTCTCCGAAATAGTGAAGAAGGGGTTCAAAATCCTTTGAAGGTTGATAACCGGAAACAACCGTCAGCCATTGACTTTTTTCATTCAGAAACACATACGATGGATAGGACATTTTTCCTTTGAGTAATTCAATGGCAAGTTGGTGAGTGGATCGTTTACTCGCAGGGTTAGGATTTGTGAATTTTACACCATCAATTATCACAGTGTCTTTACGTTCTGCATTAAGCTTTACACAATAAAAATGCTTTGACATGTAAGCGCTGATGATCGGGTTTGTGAATGTTTCTGCATCCATTTTCTTGCACCAGCCGCACCAGTCGGTAAATACATCGATGAAGATTTTTTTTGGTTTCTTTTTGTTCAACTTATAGGCTTCCTCGAAACTGTACCAATGTATATTTTCACCTGAAGATAAAACTTTCTCCTTTCTCTCCTTTGCCTGAGAAAAAGTATGCTGTGAAAATGAAAAGATAAGCAATGTAATTACTATCCGGAAAATCGTTTTTTGCATCGATGAAAATTTCTGCAAAATTATAACTCTTTGACCAAATAAGGGACTATTTAACAATAATTATGATAACCGACAGAAAGTATAAACCTTTCTGTCAAGGATTTCTTCTGAAGATGATTTTTACTCGTGCGACCGTTCGATTTCTCTTTTTATATCTTTCTGTTTCAAGGTTTCACGTTTGTCATAATGATGTTTCCCACGGGCCAATGATATGGTTAGTTTTGCTAATCCCTTTTCATTGATAAACAGTAATGTAGGAATGATCGTGAACCCTCTTTCTCTGACTTTGGTCTGCAGCTTATGAAGCTCTCTTTTTGTGAGCAACAGCTTTCGATCGCGCTTGGGTTCATGATTGTTGTAAGTCCCGTAAACATATTCAGCGATGTGCATGTTAATCACGAAAAGTTCATTCCCCCGGAAGGTGCAATAAGCATCAACAATGCTGGCTTTTCCTTCCCTTATAGATTTGATCTCTGTTCCGGAAAGCTGAATTCCAGCAGTGAAATCCTGTAAAAGAAGATATTCATGGCTGGCTCTTTTATTCTTTATGCTTATACTGACGCCCTTTTCCAAAAGTTATTTTTTCTGTGGTTTCAGGTTCACTCTTACATAATGCTTGGGCTTCAGATAGTTATTGGCGGCAATCTTAAGATCCTGTATCGTGACTGCATTGACCCTGTCCTTGAAATTCAGAATGGTCAATGGATCTGTTCCATCAAAATACACTGATTCGAGTTTATTAAGCCAGAAGTCATTCTTCTCAAGATCAGTTTCCCGTGCCCTGATCAAGGTTTCCTTGGCCTTGTTCAGGTCAGTTTCTGTAGGACCGTTGACCATGATTTTTTTAAGTTCACTGAATACGGCACTGGTTAGCTTATTAGCAGCCTTTGGCGAACATCCGAACATCACCATAAACTGATATTTCGATTTTGGGTAGTGGGTTGGATTGATCATGACCTGAGGCGAATAAACGCCGCTCATTTTTTCCCTTATCACTTCAATGAGTTTGATTGAAATGATCTCTTTAAGCATGCTCAGTTCCAGAAGGTTCCTAGGGTTATAATCGAATGGTTCCGACATGACGATTCCAACCATACCCTGTGGGTCAGTCCCTTTATACAAAGTAGTTTTAACAATTCCTTCCGGGAAATTGGGAGAAACATCTCTCCAGCTTACCGTACCGTTATTGGCAGGAAGGCTGCCAAAATACTTTGTTATTAGTGGAGTGATCGTATCAATGGAAAAATTTCCGGTAAGGAAAAATTTAAAATCCCTAGCATTGGAAAATGTGGCCTGATATATTTTATAAAGCCTGTTGAGATCGACCTGTTTTAATTGTTGCGGGGTTGGGAAGATGACCATTCGTTTATATCCGGGATAAACCGTCCTGAACAACGTATCATAAAAACTCATCATAGGACTGCTTTTCATAAACTTAAGCTGGTTTTCCAATTGCGACATGAAAGCCTTGAAAGCAGTTGTGTCTTTTCTTGGCCCGGTAAAATAGAGATAAACCAATTGCATCATGGTTTCAACATCCTTTGGAGTACAATTTCCCCTGAATCCCTCCTTCAAATCACTGATATATGGGTGAACTTCAACATTCTTTCCTTTCAGTTTTTTTTCAAGTTCCACATTGTCGAAATTTCCTGCCCCGCTCTTCTCAATGACCTGTGTGGCATAGTTAGCCGACATGAATACTTCATCAGGAAAAATTGAATTACCTCCAGGACAATAAGCAGAGAGAAGGATCTCGTCATTCTTGAAGTGTGTCGGTTTTAATACTACAGTCACTCCATTACCGAGTGTCAGTTCTGTAAAGCCAAGTTCGGCGGCGACGCTGGCGAATGTGTGACGCAAACCATGAAGTGCGACGCCCTGCAATTTTGCCCGTTTGCAAATTCGCGCCAGCACATGCGGCAAGCCGATAAAATGCCCTTCACCCCTGTCTGCGGG
>CAZUYY010000252.1:0-4598 GCA_964624935.1 uncultured Prolixibacteraceae bacterium | reverse complement strand
TGATCTCCCATTTGAGACCTGTGGGAAAGCCTCCGCCGCCGCGACCGCGTAATCCCGACTTCTTTATGATCTCAATGACCGCTTCCGGTGAAAGTTCAGTCAGCACCTTCCCGAGCGCCATATAACCATCGCGTGCAATGTAATCCTCTATTCTCTCCGGGTCGATAACCCCGCAATTCCTGAGCGCTATTCTTAATTGTTTCTTTGCCATCTGTTCCTTCCTCCGCTATTTGCTGTCGATGGTTTCGTAATTGGCAGGGATAATGCCTTCGATCATTTCCCCTTTCCTGATATATTTTTCGATGATCTCATCAGCCTTTCTGGTATTCACAAAGCCGAATACAACCGGCTCTTTTCCCGGTACAGTCACTTCCACAGTAGGTTCAGCATAGCAGTATGACATACAACCTGTCTGTGTGACAAGAGCAGGGATATTTCTTTTCTCAAGTTCTTCTTTCAGATAATCCATCACTGGTCTTGCACCGGATGCAATGCCGCAGGTTGCCAAAGCAACCCTGACCTGAATGATGCTATCCGGGTTTGATTTCTCCGAACGGGCGGATGATCTTGCCTTTAATTCGTCACGGATATTTTTAAGATCTGTTAATGAGGTGATTCTGGTCATAATACTTAGATTTCTCTCAGGATTTCTGAATTCTTGTTCACCTGAATAATAAAGGTGAATTTGAATCCGGGTACAAAAGTACAAGTGTTAATTTACATAAACAAGGAAATATTGTTAAAAGTTTCACATTGTTAATAAAATAACAGAAAATATAAATATGCCAACATACTTCTATGAAGAGATCCATAGTGTAAGGGCGACCCAACGGGTTTTCCCAAATGGCTCAAAAGAGTGAGGGCGACTCAAAGAGACAGGGCGACCCACCGGGTCGTCCCTCCACATCGAATTATATCATTTGGAATATTGTAGGCATTTAAATCATTGGTGGAGAATCAATTCATGACCGACGAGCACCAATCTCCAATCTCTAGCCTCAGTCATCCAACTCTCCCCTCCCTCTTGGGGGAGGGGCCGGGGGTGGGGTCCTTCGGGTCAACGACAGGAGGAGTTACCTCCCTCTCGATGCCAGCTCTCTTGCTTCCTTTCTCTTTTTTCTCCACGTGATCACATCGTATGCTATTGGCGTGGCATTAAATACGGATGAATAGGTTCCCGAAATAACCCCGATCAGCAAGGCGAACATAAACCCTCTCAATACTTCACCGCCGAAAATAAAGATTACGATCAACACTACCAAAGTGATACCTGACGTATTGATGGTTCGTCCCAAAGTACTATTGATAGCGGCGTTGATATTGTTTGCAAGGTCCCTCTTGGGATAGAGATGGGTATATTCACGGATCCTGTCAAAGATGATAACTGTATCCATGATAGAATAACCGATAATGGTAAGAAGGGCGGCGATGAAAGACTGGTCGACTTCCATACTGAAAGGCATGATGCCATGGAGCAGGGTAAATGCTGTGATAATGACAAGTGTATCATGGAAAAGTGAGACCACACCTCCCAGTCCGAATTGCCAGTTCTTGAACCGGATAGCGATGTATATAAAAATGATGATCAGGGCAAAGAATACAGCAAACACTGCCTGCCAGATCAGAGCATAGGAAATGGTAGGATCAACCCGCTGGTGACTGAGCTCTCCGATGATCTTCTTAGCATCATTCGATTTATAATCATCAAACGTGATCGGTTTTAAATAAGCTCCCTTTACACCCTGGAAAATCCTTGCATCCACAATTGAATCTGATTTCTGGCTCTTGTCATTGATCATGAATTTGGTTGTGATCTTTACCTGGTTTCTTGGGCCGAATGTCTTTACTTCAGGTGGTTCGCCCAGAACCTTGCTTAGCGACTCACGCAATTTGTTGGTAGAAATATTCTGATCAAAACGAACAATATAGCTTCTTCCACCCGTGAAATCCAAACCGGGTTCCAGTCCCCGGATAAAGATGCTGATAATACCAGGAACAATGATGCAAAGTGAAAGAATATACATCTTGAATCTCAAGCCGATAAAATCAATGTGGGTGTGTTGTAATGCATTGATGGTATATTTGTTTCCTACCGTGATATTCATGTTCCTGTCGAGCATGAATTCAAAACAGATACGTGCGATGAAAATAGAAGAGAACAACGACAGTAACAAACCAATGACAAGGGTGGTCGCAAATCCCTGGACAGGACCCGATCCGAAGATGTAAAGAACGATACCGGTGAGGATTGTCGTAACGTGGCCGTCAATGATGGCCGATAAAGCATGATGGAAACCGTCTTTGACCACAAGCCGCAATCCTTTCCCCGCTCGTATTTCTTCCCGCATTCGTTCATAGATAATAACGTTGGAGTCAACCGCCATAGCAAGGGTCAACACCATACCGGCGATACCGGGAAGAGTCAAAACTGCACCGATGGAAGCCAGAACCCCGAACAGGAAAAATACGTTTGCAAAGAGTGCAATATCGGCAACATGTCCTGCACCATTATAATAGAGTGACATGTACAACAGGACACCAATGAAGGCTATGATGAAAGAGATAAGACCGGCATTGATGGATTCCCTTCCGAGTGACGGGCCGACTTCTTCTTCTGCCACGATCCTTGCGGGTGCCGGAAGTTTACCGGCTTTCAGTATGTTGGCAAGGTCCTGTGCTTCTTCAACTGTCATGTTTCCTCCGCTTATTGAAGAGGAACCATTCGGGATCTCACCTTTAACGTTAGGATAAGAATAGACATATCCATCGAGGACAATGGCAATCTGTTTCCCGATGTTATCTCCTGTTAACCTTTTCCATATCCTGGCTCCTTCGCCGTTCATTGACATCGATACTTCAACCTGTCCGTTCTGGTCATAATCCTGGCGGGCATTTGTGATAACATCTCCTCCCAGTGCCGGTGATCCGTCACGTGATGTGACCTTCAATGCAACCAGCTCCATTACTTCCTTCGCTTCGTCCCTCGGTTTAACGATCCATGCAAACTTTACATTTCTCGGGAAAACGTTTCTCACAAGTTTCATCATATTATTCACCCGTGCAGTATCTTTGATCAGGGCACGTCCCACCATGGCAGTCTGCCCCTGTTCGTATTTTCCTTCTTTATTCTGGAAGATGGGAGGATTCAGGTAAGTAAACAAGGGGTTCTTTTTGGCCGATTCTTCAATTGATTTAGCACGTTTGGCCTCCATGTTTTTGGATGAGGTGTCTTTACCAATCTGATTAAGTAAGGCATTTTCTTTCTTGGTAGTATCTTTCTTGTTTATTTCACTTTTTGCAGGGATTTCTTTCTTTGTTTCTTTTCCCTTTTTCCCGGCTTCTTTCTTTTCGGCCAATAGCGGTTGTTTCCCAGTGACTTTATTAATGATGGAAGTATCCTTCTTCAGGGTGTCGGCTTTAAGGGTATCTGCTCCGGTACTGAGGATGGCAACAAGTCTTTTATCAGCTTCATTGAATGCAGTGGCAAGATCAGGAAACTGGTATGTTTCCCAGAATTCCAGTTGGGCAGTACCCTGCAATAGTTTACGGACACGTTCCGGTTCTTTGATCCCGGGAAGTTCGATCAGGATACGGCCGGCTGTCTGGAGTTTCTGGATGTTGGGTTGTGTCACCCCGAAACGGTCAATACGGGTACGAAGGATGTTAAAAGTCCGGTCAATGGCGGCATTGGTTTCGTCGCGGATGATCTTGATCACATCTTCGTTTGTCGAATTGTAATTGATCCTGTCCTTTAATTCAACAGTATTGAAGATCGATGCAAGCTTTGCATTTGGATCCGTTTCTTTGAAGGCCTGTGCAAACAGGTCAACGAAATCGGCAGTACTGCTTTTCTCTTTCTCCAGCGCCAGATTCAGAGCCTTAATAAAGATCGGATTCTGACTGTTGCCTGATAATGCACGGATGATATCGGGTACCGATACATCCATCGTAACGTTCATACCGCCTTTTAAGTCGAGTCCCAGGTTGATCTCCCTTTCACGAACATCTTTCAGGGTGTATTGTTTGAGCAGAATATTGTAAACGGTCACATTAGCCATGGAATCGTTAAAATACTCGAGCCTTGATTTTACGATGGAATCGTAAGTGAATTCCTGCCTTAAAGGATTTCCTTTTGATAGTTTTATTGCCATTTGCCTTACAACCGGGGCGGTTGAATAATTATCGGCCTTGCTCTGGTAATGGTAACTGATAAATGAAAAGGAAAGCTGGAATAAACAAACTATTCCAAAAATGATCGCGAAAAATTGAACTGTACCTTTATTCTGCATGAGCCTCTGATTTTAAATATATTAGATCTGTTCCGTTATACCTTCTTTTTTAGAGGGTGCAAAAATAGAATTTTCTTGGGAATTAAACAACTCTATTTAAACGGACGGAAGATATTCATTGTTAAATGGGTAATTGGCGGAGGTCGGAGGGCAGAGGTCTGAGGTCGGAAAATGGAGAATGGAAGATGGAGGATGGAGAATGGAGGATGGAGATTGAATGGACATGGATTTTGAAGGGGCGACCGGTCCGGTCGCCCCTGCTGCCGACTGTCGACTGCTGACTTTGGATTGAAGACTGCCGACTGTGGA
>CAZUYY010000251.1:0-4626 GCA_964624935.1 uncultured Prolixibacteraceae bacterium | reverse complement strand
GGTGGGGTTGTTCGCGTCACGAAACTCCCCGCCCCGAATGGGGAGGGGTCGGGGGAGGGGCTGTCAGGGGCCGGGGGTGGGGTTACATTTCGCACTTCACACTTCGCACTTGGTCTTTTGGGGTGGGGTTACACTTCGCACTTCACAGTTCGCACTTGATTTTGGGGCCGGGAGTGGGGTTCTAAAAAATTTAATCGAAAATCGTAAATCGTCCAATCGTAAATTATCTCCCATTTTCCCTTATATTTGCACGCCTCAAGCGTACAATCTCATGCCTGACCTAAGGGAAATATCAACCTCCGTCAACCTCCTCTTCAACGACATCAAAGCCGAAGTCATCGCAGCAGATATGATTGAAAATGAGATCAATCCTTCCGATATCGTTATCTTCCACGATGGCGCCTTCAGCCGTAACTATTCCCGGGACATCAACTTTGCAGAAGTCACAAAACTAGACAATGGCCAGCAGGTCCTCGCAGTCCATATCACCCGCGATGGCCTCTACGACAGCCTACCCGAAGCCGTCTTCCATGATCAGTCCGGCGATCCCATCATCTCAGGCCATGACATGGCTAAATTGTCTAAAAAACAAAAAATGGAAGAAAAACAAGCCCGCCTCTTCTTTCTTCCACTCGAAAATGAACTCTTTTATCAACGCATACAACTCGAAATCGAAGAACGGAAACTTCTTTACCGCTTCAGCGAAAATCTGTTTGACGATATCTATCCTCTGTTTTGGAATCTGGACAGGAACTTACCCAAAAAGCTGGTCTCACGCTTCGTATTGATCCTTCACCAGACTCATAAGATCATCGGTAATCCTGATCTGACTGCAAAATGCCTCGAAGTCATCCTCGAAGAAGAGGTAAAGATAAATATTACCAGGCGCAAACTGAACGAAAAAGATTTATTCAGCATTCCCGGGAAAAAGAGTGCCGGTCTGGGATCCTCCGTACTGGGTGAGGATTTCATTTGCGGGAATCATGTTTCAGAGTCCGACCCTGTCATGGAATTCGTGATTGGCCCCTTAAAGAATTCATCAATAGAAGATTTTCTTGAAAATGGGTCGTATTCAAGGTTTTTATCCTGTTTTTACAGCTTCTTTGTTCCCATTGAAATGGAAGCCGTAACCATTATTAAAGCCAATGAAACCAAACAACATTTTGTTTTAAGCGATACTTCTTCCAATGTAATACTCGGATATAATTCCAGCATTTAACCTGTTATGACATCATAAAACTCAAATAGAAACATATGAAAGCACTTGGACTGGCGATCATTATCATTTTTATTATTGCTGTTGCCCTGTTGTCATTTTTCATGGCACGGGTAAAAGAAGCCGCAAATTATAAGAAAGGAACTATTATCTACTTGGTTATTACCGCCTTCTGCCTTGGAATAACAGGTCTTACCGGTTTTTTAGGATTAATGGATGACCTCTTTTCATTCTTTATCGTTATCCAGGCTTTGATCCTCGTAATCGGATCGTTTCATGCGGTTCTCTTATACAGGCTTTTACCCTGGGCTTCAAAAGATAAATTCATCTGGGAATTTCTCTATTCCTTTGTCATCGCATGTTTTGGAGCAATTTTCTTCCTGCTGGGATTTACATTCCTTTTACATATAGCTGCATTTCAGTATGTAATGCTGAGCTCTTTTGTCTGGTTCTTCGTACCCTTCTTCTTCGCTCAGGCGTATCATCGTTACCTGGCAATTCCTTCCAGGATCTACAAGACCTGGCAATATCCCTATGGCAAGGAAATTCCCGACCCGCTGGATAGCGAGCTGGTCTCATTATTTGTTATCAGCTTTGTTTTTCATAAAAAAATGAATGATCCCGAAATGACTACTTTCAGGGCAAAAGCCCCGGCTAAGATGGTCTTTGGAAGATTGTTCTATTATTTTATAAACGATTATAACGACCGCCACCGGGAAAGTCCCATCGAGTTCCTGGATCAGGAAAATCATCCCTATGGCTGGATCTTTTATCATAGACCCTTTTGGATAAAAAGAAGATACATCGATCCCGATCAGTTCATAAGCAAAAACCGCATCAGGGAGAACAGTGTAATTTATTGCCAGAGAATTAAAGAATCATAACTATGAATGAGCCGTTGAAATATTATCATGTCAACTGGATTGATGGCATGAAGATCAATAAGAGCCATTTTATGGCGCTGGAAAATGCCATGAAAGATCAGGTCAAAGATGCCATAGCCTGTGGACTCAACGATAAAAATTACGGATTGCTTCCTTCACTGGATAATAAAAGCAATTCATTAAAAATTGTCATTTCCATAGATAATCAGAAAACGTTACGGGTAAAGATATTTGAATGCAGGGCCATCACACCCGGCGGGGCCAGGATCGAGATCTTTGAAAATAATGCTGCCGCTCAGGGATATGCCGTTCCGTTTCCTGAAAATATTTTTGAGATGACCGGCAAGGGAAATGAACAGATTGCCTATATCACCATTTCTGTGGATCCCTTCTCCCGGATGCCTGTGGGTAATGCAGATCCGGCAGAAGAACCTCCGCGGTACCCTTTTATCATCCCGGCTTATCAGGTTCACATAATTCCTGAAGAACAACTGACAAAGAAAGAACTGGGCCCTTATTCTCTCCTGATAGGGAAGATCAGGATTGCAGATAATAAGCCTGAACTCATCAAAGAATATATTCCGCCATGCACTACGGTTTCGAGCTTTAATATGCTTATCAGTATTCATGCGGAATTTGATAAGTTCTTTGGACAGCTCGAACTCGACCTGTTGAAGATCCTGAAAAAGATCAGTGAGAAAGACCAGAGCAATGTCCTCTCAAGAGCAGTAGGAAGTCTCTCAGAAAACCTGCTTTATTTTCTCAGTACCCATATCCTCGAATTCAGATGGAAGATAATCGATCAGCCCCCTCTTTACATGTTTGAATACATAGCAAGACTGGCAAGGCTGATCAGGAATACCATTGATTCAAATTCAGGAGAGGCAAAGGAAGAACTCTTAAATTACTTCACCGACTGGTGCAGCCTCAAACAGGGAGAATTCGAAACAGCCCTTCTCTCGACAATAAATTTCCATTACGAACATTCAAATATTTACGACACCGCCATGCTGATGCTCAGTTATTCAGAAGTCATCGCAACCCTCTTCAACAAACTCAGCATCCTCGAATACATCGGCAAGAAAAAAGAAACAAACATCTTCGTAAAAGAACAAACCGGAAAGAAAAGCTTCCTCGCCGATTAATGATGAACCCGCTCCGAAAACTCCCCTCCCTCTTGAGATTCCCCCTCCCTCTTGGGGGAGGGGGTTAGGGGGTGGGGTACTAAAAGTAATAATTCATAAAACCTAATAATAATACCATGGACCCATTGAATAAAAAAGAAAGAACAAAATTCTTCATCAAATTCTCACTTGCCTTTTTGATCGGTATCCTGATCATCATGATCCCTTTCTATTTCCTGATCCAGTTGCCTGAGATCGAAAATGACCTCATGAACAAGGATTACAAGAAAATCCAGGAACAGGTAAAATTTCAGAAAGAGGTCTTTGCCGTCGATGTCGAATCTGCAAGCAGGCTTATTGATCAATATGAAGTTCCGAATCAGGACATTGACAAACTGAATGCCGATCTGGGACTTCTGATAAGCAGAATGGAGGAATCTTACGCCAATGATACCACCTGGAGCGGCAAAATGTATCAGAATATTGTCAGATCTTACATTGCTCTGAAAAAAGCGAAAAATGATGTACTCAAAGGCAATAAAGATCTGAATGATTGTAAAAAGGACCTTGAAAAAGCTAAGGCAGATGCAGGTAAAGGTAAGGATACAATGGGAGGAACTTAAAAACAAATGGCTTCAGCAGAATATTATTATTTCCCCTTAAACCCGGTTGATCTTATCCAAAAGAAAGAACATCCGAGGATATCCTTGAAGGAATCTGTTTCAAGGATGATCCACTTGATCACCATTACCCGGTTTGGCGAATATAAAGCGGACGAATCCTTAGGCTGCGAGATCTGGGAATCTGATTTTGAAAATGTCACTAACTCCCAGCTTTTCAAAGAGCAGGTGAGAAATTCCTTAATGCAGACGATCGCCGAACATGAACCGCGGATTTCACAGTTAAAGATTGATATCCAGGTGCAACAGGTTGACGTAATTGTGAAGAACCGGAGGACGAAAAGCAGGATCACGATGAAAGTGGAAGGAGTGCTGAAAAAAACCAACGAGCCTTTTAGTTACAATGAGAATTTCTTTATTGGACCATTATCCGATTATTAAAAGATGAAAGAGAGCAAGGAGAAGATAAAAAGCAGGATGATCAGAAACGCCTCCCGGTTATGGGGTTACCATGACACGGAAACCGAAAGCTCTTTTGATCCCCTGGTGGGTTTATTGATAGGGGCATTGGCCGCGGAACTTGAGAAAATATCAGGAGAGATCCACAATTCGGAATCCAGGGTCGTCGAAAAACTGGTCGAGTTGCTTACACCGGAGTCAGTGGTAGGAGCCTATCCGTCACATGGCATTTTATGTGCACAGCCGAACCAGCCAACTTTTGAGATTCAGCCTTCAGCACAGTTTTACCTCAGTAGAAAAGTCAAAAGCACAATCGATACGAC
>CAZUYY010000250.1:0-4633 GCA_964624935.1 uncultured Prolixibacteraceae bacterium | reverse complement strand
CCTTACGGGGTCCGGGGGTTCGAATCCCCCTCTCTCCGCCACCTTCATTCAGAATTCCTGCCCGCCGACCGGCAGGCGTTGATCGATATTCGATTGTTCAAAGAAAAAACAATACCCAATAACAAATACCCACCACCCAACTAGAAAACTCCGAGCCTATGGCCACCTTGTAATGGTTATGGTTTACCATTATATTAGCCTGATAATAATTTAATTAGGATTGTTATTTTCCTTCAGCCGTGGGTGGTTAGTTGGCTTTTACATAATAATTGCTAGATACTTTTCCTTGACTTTTTATTTATTCTGTCATACATTTACTCATTCATTTATAGAAGAACAAAATGAAAAAGATCAATTAACCTCTAAATTTTATCCCTTATGGCAAAACACATTTTTAATCTGAAGCCTCACGTAAAAGATGAACGTGATTATAAGCTGGAACGGTTGGTGAAACCGAACCCGGCAGTCGTATTACCTAAATCAGTGGATCTGCGACCGGAATGCCCTCCTGTATATGATCAGGGTCAATTAGGGAGTTGTACGGCAAATGCCGGTATAGCAGCCGCTACGATGTTATTGAATTTTCCTTCAATGCTTTCCAGGGAGTTCCAGTATTATATGGAAACATTCATTGAAGGTGATCCTGGTAAGGACAACGGAGCACAAAGCCGTGATATAGGGCAGGTGATGACTACCTATGGACTGTGTCTGGATTCACTCGACCCATATTCTGATGATCCTGCGAAATTTGCGATTCCTCCTACGGATGCTATGAAGGCTGATGCAAAGACCCGTCTGATTCAATCCTATTATGGAGTGCCCGATCTGAATGGGATTAAACAAGTACTTGCCCTGAAATCACAACCCGTGCTTATCGGCATTACGGTATATGAATCCTTTGAATCCGATGAGGTCGCCAAAACCGGAATCGTACCGATGCCTGACGTACATAAGGAAAAGGTACTCGGCGGTCATGAAGTCCTGGTAGTTGGCTACGACGACGATAAAAAAGTGGCAATTGTAAGAAATAGCTGGGGTGCCGGATGGGGAATGAATGGATATTTCACATTGCCATACGCTTACTTTGAAAAGAAATATTCTGATGGTTTCTTTGTGCTTCAGAATTAATACGCATGGGAAAAAATGACCCGTCAATTTTGATGGGTCATTTTTTTGTTAAGATTTTTCAGAAATTATTCTGCCTCTTTTCCGGATTCCAAACCTGGCGTTTTCTCCTTAAGCGAACTTCCGAGCTTCTGAACAAGAATTGCAGAGAGTGTCGGGATCAGCGACGAACCGTCAGTGCCTCCCTGGATCATAATATCAGGTGTAACTTTGATGTTGCCTGCTGAAATTTGTTTCGAGATTTCAATGGCGACAATTCCGTCAGAAGTAAGAGCCTTCTTCTGTGCCTCATATCCTTCTGCAACACCCTTTCCTTCTGCCGCTGCAGCAACGCCTTTGGCTTCGCCAAGAAGCTTCGTTCCCTCTGCTTCGCCTGACATTTTCGCTTTTATAGCGCCGCCTTCCCCTTCTGCATCAAGGATCATTTTCTTTTTGGTGTTTTCTGCTATCTGAACATCAATGGAAGACTGAACAAGTACACCCTGCCGGTCTGCCTCTGCTTTTTTTGCTTCCATGGAAATACGGCCGTTTTGCGCATTTGTTTCCTTCTCATACATATCCATCTGCTGTTCAGCGATCACCCTCGCCGTCTGGGTTGCCATGAGATCAGGGGGAAGCTGGATCTGACAGATCAGAACGGAGACCAGCTCAACATGATATTTTGCAAGCTCCGTTCGTGTCCGGTTTTCTGCCTTTTCCTGTTCTTCGTGACGATCCTGCATAAAGTTCATGGCGGAAGTCGCCGATGCCTGGTTGCGGAAGCTGCTGTCGATCATCGGATGGATCACATGATCAATGAGATTGTCAATAGATCCAATCTTGGAGATCATGTAAGGCGCCTGGTCGGGACGTATCCGGATGATCACTTTCACCGACACTTTCATCTCAAAAGCATCCTTGGAAACGATTGCCAGTGAATTGAATTTGTTCTTTTCGCCTTCATCCCAATCAATGGTAATATTGGTCGTATCTACGATGTGAGGAATGAATGCGCGGGTGTTCAGATAATAAACTCCGGGACCGGCAACCTCCCGCTGGATACCACGATAACCCTTTGGAACGACATATCTTTCAATACCCACATCGAGCCGGTTTTCGGTATCGCTCACTTCCTCCTTAGTGATCTGCACTCCTGGTTCTGTCTCCTCCTTTTTTATAATTGCCGGATGCTCTTCTCCGACGTTTGAAATGATTACAGCAACCTGTCCTCTCTGAACTTCGGCGACCTTCTCGAATTCCACATCGAACATGAATGGATTGATATAATAGGTTCCGGGTTTAAGAATATCAAGCTGTGGCCCTCTCTGACCGCCCTGGTACAAAAACGCCTGTGCATCCTGGAAGCTGTTATGACCATCAATGGATTTTGCGATCAGTTCGGTAGGAGGAAGGGGTTGTCCGTCCCTCGCAGTCACAATACCGACCTGTTTTGGGCCGACAACGGTTGCATCAACGATTTTGTGGTTGAAAAGCCAGGTATTAATACGGTGCGTTCCCGGCTGAAGGATGTCGCATTGTGGTCCTTTCTGCCCACCCATTTTTAGGAAAACTTCCCCGTTTGAAAAATTTTCATGTCCTTCAATTCTTTTTGCTAATAAACGGCCGGGGTCAAGAGGCTTGCCATCAGTTGCAGTGATTGTAGCCAGTTGCCCTTTTGGAATTTCAATTTCATCAACTTCTTCTATTGCAAAAAGATAAGGGTTGATCATATACTGCCCCGGAGGAAGAAATGGAACCTGTGGCCCCTTTTGACCTCCATTCCGGATAAAAGCTTCGCCATCCTGGAAATAGTTGCATTCGACAACTTTTGCAAAGATCTGTCCGCTGGGAATTGTTGCCCCGGCTAATGCACGGACAAGCCCGATCTTTCCTTCATTGATAACTTTGTACGGAACCTTTTTGGTCTTGTAAATAAAAGGAACCAGCAGGTGAAGATTTGGCCCGAGTGTCCTGGCCTGAAGACCAACTTCGTTATGAAGAGCCACAGTCCGTCCGATCATCTCTTTCCCAAAATACTTTCTTTCAAGCAAGCAGATGTTTAAACCCCTGACATTGACCAAAGCGCTGTGGATTGTCACAAGAATAAGTATGCCCAGCAAAGCTAAGCCCACAAAAATCAGAATTGTAGTTGTCATATTTTAAACTTTTAAGTTAATCTGGTTTGCAAAATGATATGAAAGTAAATCTCTGACTGTCGTCCACCGCATATCAGGATAACGATCATTATCAATTGTGTCAAGATTTGATCGGTCATCTATCATGTTCCGCATATATTGCATTCCCTGCCAGGCAGGATAGAGTTCCTTTTCTGCAGGAGCGATCGTACGCGCAATCTTTATCATCGCACTCAGCATTCCGGGACCTCCTGCACAGAACAGGCGAAATTTCTTACCGGTCACTTCAGTCAACACCTCCTTTATCTTCCGGGGACTGATCTGATCGCCTACTATGTGGAGAAACCGGGGTGTGGCCGGGTCAAGAGCTGCATTTGCTGTAAAAGTAGCGGTATCCTCAGTTGTTGTAAATCCCATCCGGTGGTCAGCATTCCCCCAATAGAGGACTCGTTTCTGTTTTAAAAGAATAAGCAGCATTTGATCTGTCACCAAATGAGCAAATGCGCCATTGAAAATTGTCGTTGATGAAATGGAAGACTTATCAAGATATCCATGAAATTCCCGCCTCAGATCCAGATTACGGTTCTCACCGGGTGAAAATTTAGTAAAGTCTAATGAATAATCTGAAGGTATAAAGCGGGGCACACCTGCAACAACTGCAGCATCCAGTAATGTTTTCTGGATGTCTATGATCACATCGCGCAGCCCTGCCAAAGCAGACACTACACAGGAAGCGCCCATGCAAGCTCTTGATACTTCTTCAACACTTGACATGTTTACTTTAAACACTGTTACGCCAAGCCTCTCCAGCTTGTCTGTCTTATTAGTAGCACTGCCTGAACGAACAACAGCATGCACTTCCGCACCTCTGTCAAGTAACGCATTAATAATTCTTTCCCCAAGATTACCTGTCCCACCGGCAACTAAGATTATTTTTATCATTTTTTCTTATTTTGTTACACTTATTATTCGAAGGACCCGGTGATAATTGTAAGAATTGTTGAGTGAGATGCAAAGATAAGCCCTTATGTCAGGACTGCAAACATTGGTAAATTCATTTTTTTAATCGTAAAACCACAACCGTATATCGTAAATTATCTTTTATCCTTTCCTGCAGACGCAATAAAATCAAATGCAACAATAGACTCCTTAGCGAACTTAGCGTCTCAGCGCCTTTGCAGTAAAAAAACTTTTCACAGTAGGCTGAATTTTTAAACGTGGTTGCAATTATTGAATAAGCAACTTGACGTTCATTTTCTGTTCGTTCGTTCCGATTTCAAGAAAATATAATCCCTTTTCCAGGCTTGTTGATGGAAGATAAATTACACTTTTGGAGGAATTATTGATTTCGAATTGTTTAAGGATTTGTCCTTTCAGAGAAACTACTTTAATAA
>CAZUYY010000249.1:0-4653 GCA_964624935.1 uncultured Prolixibacteraceae bacterium | reverse complement strand
ATCGAAAATCCTACCTGCCGGTAGGCAGGCGTCCAATGATTTCTATATTGCGTTCCACGGCTTTCCGTCTCATCAAATCTCTTTGAATTTCCACGAAAACCTTCTTTTCCGGGAAAAATGAATTGATCTCAGATATAGCAAGATCAATATCTTTAAGCCATTTTTTAATTTCCAGATCCATAAAGCTTTGATTTAGTCTTTTCAATTTGCTGTAACAGAAATGGATTTTTAATTGCCTTATTTTCAAGAAGATCAATTGGCCTTTTCAATAGATCCTCAAGAGAAAATTTCAAAGCAAAATAATGATCGGCATATTCAATCGGGTCCGATGAATCAATATCAACAATAAAATCTATATCACTATCTTCGTTAAAATTGGCAGTTAAAACTGAACCAAAAACAAAAAGATCTTTTACTTTGTTTTCTCTGCACAGAATTTGTATCCGGTTTTTGTATTTATCTAAAATCATTTTTGTTCTTTTTGACAAAAATACTAAAGAATACCTGAATCCTATTCTTTTTTTGACTAAAACGCCGGATATATAAGTTGTTTTTACTCGAATAATCGTAATCCAAAATCTTAAATCTTAGATTATCTTTTTCCCCCTCCCTCTTGGGGGAGGGGGTCAGGGGGGGTGGGGTCATGAAGGTCATATGGTAGTGTAGGTAAAAAGATTGTAACTTTGCATTTTTATCTTCCATTATCACATTGAATGAAAAGATCCTTCATCTTACGACTCTTCCTGATCACAGCGATAGGTTTTGGTATAACCGTTACCCGTGCGCAAACAAAAAACGACACAACGGTTCCTGTAAATCCAAATCATGTCGTTCAGGTTGAGTTTGATGACTATTTCTTCCCAAATACCCTCCGGATAGATTATTATATAGCCGGCGACTTTAACAATGAAACGGTGTACCTGAACCAGGTAAAGCAGGAACCTTACTGGGGAGGGCCACGCAAACATCTTATCGATCCTTTTAATTCAGGTACATACCGGATTGCAGTGTTTGATTCTGTTACCGGAACATTGCTCTTCACCAAAGGATTCAGTAACCTCTTCCAGGAATGGAAACAGACCCCCGAGGCCATGAGGGTTAAACGTTCATTTGAGCAGACTGCCATAGTCCCTTTTCCGCGTCAGACAATCCGTTTCCAGGTTGAAAAACGAAAATATGAAGACGGGAAATTCGAAAAACTCTTCCAGATGTACATCAACCCGAATAGTTATTTCATCAGCCGTAAGAAAATCCATGAAGTCCCCTTTGTAAAGTATTATGATTCAGGAGATCCAGAAAACAAAGTTGATATCGCTTTTATCGCCGAAGGATATACCAAAGATCAGATGGATAAGTTCCTTAAAGATGCCAAGCGGATCAGTGATTATTTCCTTTCTCAGGAGCCTTACATTGAATACAAGGACCGTTTTAACTTTTATGCCATTGAATCTCCCTCTGATGAATCAGGGGTAGATGTTCCCGGACGGAGGATCTATGTGAATACAGCAATTAACAGCAGCTTTTACACTTTCGACATGGATCGCTACCTGACCTCCCCAAATACAAAAGAAGTTTATGACATCGCTGCGAACGTTCCCTACGATGTCATCTTTGTTCTGGTGAACAGCAAGATCTATGGCGGCGGTGGATTTTATAACCATTTCGGAGAGAGTACTGTGGATAACTTCTTCTCGGAGATTGTGTCCATTCATGAATTCGGGCATACATTTGCCGGACTTGCTGATGAATACTATACTTCCGAAGTGACCTATTCCGACTTTTATAATACCAAAGTTGAGCCCTGGGAACCGAATATAACCACGAACGTTGATTTTGATTCCAAATGGAAGTATATGGTCAAAAAGGGAATTCCAATTCCGACCCCCAGGGATGAAAAATACCAGAATGATGTGGGTATGTTCGAAGGAGGCGGCTATGTGGCAAAGGGAGTCTACAGCCCGATGGAGGACTGCCGCATGAAAAGCAATGAGGCGGCAGGCTTCTGTCCGGTATGCCAACAGGCGATCATCCGCATGATAAAATTCTACAGTGAATAAAGGCCTGATCTTCGATATCCGGCGGTTTACGGTTCACGACGGACCGGGCATACGGACAACTGTTTTTTTTAAAGGTTGCCCTTTATCCTGTTGGTGGTGTCATAATCCTGAAAGCCAAAATATTCACCCTGAAGATTCTGTCAAAACGTTTATCCTTGACGGAAAAAAGTTCTACATGCAGGAGACGATCGGGAAATGGATGACCATTGATGAAGTGATGAGCGAAATCCGGCTTGACCGCATCTTTTATGAAGAATCCTCCGGAGGCGTCACATTTTCAGGCGGAGAACCGTTGTTGCAGCATGAATTTCTTTTAGAGTTACTGAAAGAATGTAAGAAATTCAGTTTACATACAGCCATAGATACATCAGGTTTTGCAAACCGGGAGATAATCGAAAAGATCATTCCTTATACCGATCTTTTTCTTTATGATCTTAAATTGATAGACGAGAACGATCATATACTATATACCGGCGCTTCAAATAAACTTATCCTTGAAAATCTTGTCACCCTGATCACTGAAGAAAAACAGGTCATTATACGTATCCCGGTCGTCCCCGGCATCACCGACACACAAAAAAATATAAGTGAGATAAAGGATTTTCTTTCGCACCTTGCGAAAGGAAATGGATCCATTCCATCATTCAGGATCAGCCTTCTCCCGTATCATTCAACCGGTAAAAACAAATACACCCGTATGCATATTGAAAATAGAACGGAGCAACTGGAGGATTTAACCAAGGAATCATTAATCCCCTTGAAGAATGAATTCGAGACGCAGGGGTTTGAGGTCAGGATTGGAGGGTGAAAAGAATGAAGAATGAAAAATGAAGAATGAAGAATGAAAAATGAAGAATGAAAAATGAAAAATGAAACTCGTTTATTAAACTAACTTTGTTGAAATATATATATATTTGAATTCATAAATCTAAACTCGTAAATTCAATCGTAATTCGTAATTCGTAATTCGTAATTAAAAATGAACGATCGCATTAAAAAGCTTCGGAATCAGAGTTTGTTTGCGATTAACCGTCTCGACGCCGAACGTGCCTTGCTGGTTACCAACTTTTATAAGAGCGGGATTGAAGATAAAGTTTCTGTTCCTGTAATGCGTGCACTTATCCTTAACCACATACTGGTAAACAAATTTATTTGCATCAATGAAGATGAATTGATTGTCGGCGAACGTGGTCCTGCGCCCAAAGCCACACCCACTTATCCTGAAATAAACCTGCATTCACTGGAAGATCTGGATGTGCTGGACACAAGACAAAAAGTGTCGTTTAAGGTTGATAATGAGACGAAAAGAATTTACAGGGATGAGATCATTCCATTCTGGAAAGGGAAAAACAACCGGGAAAGGATCATGAGATCCATGACCCCCGAATGGATTGATGCCTATCATGCAGGAATATTCACTGAATTCCAGGAACAACGGGCTCCGGGTCATACGGTTTGCGGAAATAAGATCTATCATAAGGGGATGCTCGATCTTATCAGTGAGATCAGGGATGCTGCTTCCCGGATAGACTGGCACAACGATCCTCAGGCTTCTGCAAAAAATGAAGAACTGAATGCGATGGAGATCGCTGCAAATGCCATTATCCTGTTTGCTCACAGGCATGCGGATAAACTCGAAGAATTGGCGAATGGATCTGTTACAGGCGAAAGAAAACAGGAACTGCTTGAAATGGCTGAAATATGCAGGCAGGTACCAGCCTATGCCCCACGCACTTTTCATGAAGCCTTGCAATATTACTGGTTCATCCACCTTGGTGTCATCACTGAGCTGAACCCCTGGGATTCATTCAATCCGGGCAGGTTGGATCAGCATCTTTACCCCTTTTATCAGAAGGGGCTGGAAGACCGAAGCCTGACAAGAGAAAGAGCCACCGAACTTCTGCAATCATTCTGGATTAAATTCAACAACCATCCATCTCCGCCCAAAGTCGGCGTGACTGCACAGGAAAGCAACACCTATACCGACTTCTGCCTGATCAACCTGGGAGGCGTTAAACCCGATGGCTCAGATGCCGTGAATGAATTGACATTCCTTATCCTCGACGTCATAGAAGAAATGCGTCTGCTTCAGCCAAGCTCGATGGTACAGATCAGTGTAGTGAACCCCGATAACTTTATCCATCGGGCGATGAAGATCACTAAAACCGGCTTTGGTCAACCCTCCTATTTCAATACGGATGCGATCGTCAAAGAGCTAACGGGTCAGGGAAAATCTATCGTGGATGCCCGCAATGGTGGAGCAAGCGGCTGTGTCGAAGCGGGAGCTTTCGGCACGGAAGCCTATATCCTCACTGGGTATTTCAACTTTGCAAAGGTACTTGAGATAACACTCCAAAATGGAATAGATCCATTAACAAGAAAAATGATCGGTCTGGAAACCGGGCCTGCTGAAGATTTCAGGGATTTTAATGAACTCCTCGATGCATATACGAGACAATTAAAGCATTTCATTGATATCAAGATCGATGGAAATAACCGAATTGAGAAGATCTTCATGGAAAATATGCCGGTCCCTTTTCTTTCCCTCCTGATTGATGACTGAATTCTCAAAGGGAAAGATTATAATGCCGGAGGG
>CAZUYY010000248.1:1532-4664 GCA_964624935.1 uncultured Prolixibacteraceae bacterium | reverse complement strand
TATTGAACAGGCCAAAGTATACTAAATACGGACATGATTTGGAAATTCCTTGTAGTGTTTAATGGGAACTCAGAAAATAACAAATATAACACTTGTTGATTTTAGACGATACTTAACTAAAAAGGGATTGACTTGTCAAAAGTGTAAAAGTGGTCATGAGAAGTGGGAGAAACAAGGACTGACGAGAAATATAACAGTTCCAGTGCACATAAAAACAGTTCCGGAAATTGTTGTCCAAAGTACTATAAAAACACTTGGTCTGACAAAAAAGGAATTTCTTAAAGAATTTTCAGAATTATAATCATTGAATTTTAATTGTAAACAGGAGGGGCAAAATTCTACCTCTCAAAAAATGAATTAGCCATCATCCCCGCCAGCATTAGGAAACAACCGGTCAGTGAGCGCAGAGAAAGGGTTTCATGAAGTATCATCCAGCCGCCCAATGCAGCAAAAGCTGCTTCCATGCTGAGTATTATGGATGCATATGCGGGATGTGCATCTTTTTGTGCAACAACCTGCAATGTATAGGCGATGCCAACGGATAAAATTCCACCATAAAGGATAGGAATGGCTGCTTCCACAATTTTTCCTGTATTGACGGGTTCGATCGAAAAAGCAACTATAAGATTAAGCAACGCACAAATAGCGAACTGGCCCGTTGCCAGGTGGAAAGAATTCATCCTTGGCGACAGCCAGCCGATCAGAAGAACATGAAATGTAAATACAACTGCGCAACACAACACAAGCAGATCGCCGTGTTCAATCCGGAAGCCACTTTTAATGCTCAGTAAATATAGACCTGTTGCCGAAAGCAGAGCGCCAAGCCACGTATAAAGATTTGTACGGTGTCCGAGAAAGATCCCGACGATAGGGACAAAAACAACGTAAAGTCCCGTAATAAAGCCTGCTTTCCCGGCCGTTGTGGTTTTCAATCCGATCTGTTGAAGCCCTACGCCAATAAAGAGCAGTATTCCTGTGCAAATGACACCCAGGATGATTTTCTTCCGGCCGAGTCCAAGTAAAGGATCTTTTGGCGTGAATTTCTTTCCGGTAAAAAGAAATGGGATCAGAACAAGCGTTCCCAAAGTGAACCTTACTCCATTGTAAGTAAATGGCCCGACATACTCCATCCCGACACGTTGTGCCACGAATGCAAAGCCCCAGATGATGGCTGCAAGAAGCAGGATTATGTCGGACCTGAGTTTGGCTGACATTTATTCTATCTCAATTTCATCTGCGAATATCCATGCTTTGTTCCCTGCACCGGGATGCCATGGGGGGCATATTCCACGGTTCTTTGCAACCATTCTGACATAACGGGCGGATGAACCATTCAGCTTCAGTTTAAAGTCTTTTATAACAGACCCTTCACGGGTTTCGGGGATATCATTCTTTACAGTTCCGGCAACCCTGAAATTTTCTCCGTCATCCGAAAGATAGAAAGTAACTTCCAGAGGAAAAAATATCCATGACTGTTCATCCTGCAGGAACCCGGCATTCAGTGTATGAACAGGTTGTTTTGTTCCGAGGTCAACGATGGCATCAATATCCACACCCTCGTATCCCTGCCAGGAGCCTGTACGGAAATCATCAGATCCTCTTTCGAAGTCAATCAGTGCCATGTCGCCGCCGGCGGTGTATTGCGGAGAATATTTTGTTTTTAAGGTGATCTTCCGGTATTTGGGGATCTTCCGGAAAACCGAGGTGATCCTGAAACTCTCAGGTAAGCCCGGAATGCATGCGAAAGCTTTAATCGTGGTTGTTTTATCAAGCAGTACCGGCTGTCGATAGACAGGCGATTGTTTAGTTGGTTCACTGCCATCCAGGGTATAATATATCTTTTCCTCTTTCACCGGGACCGTCAGGCTAACAGTAGTAGTATCGGCAAAGTTCTTCTTTCCCAGCAGTATGGAGGGAACCGGAGATATCAGCTCATCTTTTATGGATGAAGAAGGAAAATCGCCCGGATGACTTCCCCAGTCTTTATTGGGTGCAGATCCCATAATAAAAATAAGTTCGCCGCCATTAAGAATATCAGAATGGGTGATATATGATTTAGAATAGTTTACCCCGTTTAGTTTTGCTGACTGGATATAGAATTTATTCCCGCTTAACCCTTCTGCCTTTATTGTGAAGGTCTTTCCGTTTTCAGGATGGATCGATATCATTGGAAATAAAGGCGATCCGATAGCATATACCTGTGAACCGGGTGTCAATGGGTAGAACCCCATAGCACTCAACACATACCATGCCGACATCTGTCCGCAGTCATCATTCCCGCATAAGCCATCCCCTGAGTTTGTATATAAGTCGTTACAGATACGATGAACCAGTTCCTGCGTTTTCCATGGTTGCCCGGCATAATCATAAAGGTAAGCCAGGTGATGGCTGGGTTCATTTCCATGCGCATACTGACCGATCATCCCGCTGATATCCGATTGTTCCCGTCCGGTAGTTTTCGATCCGGCAGCAAACAAAGCGTCGAGTTTCTCTGCCAATTTTTCCCTTCCCCCATAAAATGATATAAATCCATCCATATCCTGTGGAACATAAAAGCTATATTGCCAGGCATTGGCTTCCGTATAATTGAAGTTAACCTCAGCGGGATCAAAAGGAGAGAACCAGGTGTTGTTCATTTTAGCGCGCATAAACCCGGTGGAAGGGTCGAAGATGTTCTTATAATACTGGGCACGCTGAATATAAGTCTTATAATCATCGTCCTTCCCAAGCGATTTTGCCATCTGTGCAATACACCAGTCGTCATAACAGTACTCCAGTGTTCTCGAAACCGATTCACTTTCTTTATCGCCGGGGATAAAACCTTGTGACCGGTAGTATTTTAACCCAAACCGGTCCTGTTCTGCGCTGTGTTTCATTGCTTCCAGGGCTTCAACGGCATCAAAATCTCGGATCCCTTTTAAATATGCATCCACGATCACAGGCACTGAGTGATACCCGATCATGCACTCCGTTTCATTACCTGAGAGCTCCCAAACCGGCAACATTCCACCTTCTTCATACTGACGGATAAAAGTTTTGATAAAATCAGAAGTCCTTTTAGGTTGAACAATAGTGTAAAGAGGATTAGCAGCACGATAAGTATCCCATAAAGAGAAAACTGTGTACATATCA
>CAZUYY010000248.1:0-1522 GCA_964624935.1 uncultured Prolixibacteraceae bacterium | reverse complement strand
ATACTGACGGAGAAAGGTCCTTATAAAATCGTTATCGCGTTTTGGTTCGGTCAATGTATAGAGAGGATGGGTCGCCCGGTAGGTATCCCACAAAGAAAAAACAGTGTAGTAATCGAAACCTTCTGCGTGGTGGACTTTCAGGTCGCGTCCGCGATAATTGCCATCAACATCCATATACAGATTAGGGGCGAGGAAGGCATGATATAACGCCGTATAAAAAATCGCCTTCTGATCCTTTGTTCCGCCTTCAACACTGATCCTGCCCAGTTCGTTATTCCAGGCTAAAGATGCATCATTCACCGTTTTATCAAAATCCCATCCGGGGATCTCCGCATCCAGGTTCTTTCTGGCGCCATCACAACTTACGGCTGATATACCAACCTTTACAAGGATTTTCTCGTTGTCGCTTGTGGAAAAAGAAAAACAGGAGATTATACTATCGTATTTAACCTCTTGTCCAATCGGAATATTTTCGTCATGATTGTTAATCCTGCAGGAGGCAAATGGTTTTGAGAACTTTGCCACAAAATAAACGATCTGCCTTTGCGCCCATGCCCGGGAAACCCGCATACCCTCAACTTCCGTATTAGAAACTAATTTTAAGGAAGATTCGATGACTTTGTCACGGTGTTTCAGATCGATCACGATAGCTGCATTCTTTGCCTCGGGAAAGGTGTACCGGTGAAAACCTGCTCTTTTCGTTGCCGTAAGTTCAGCGGTTATATGATATTTATCCAGGTAAACTTTGTAGTATCCGGCTTTTGCTTCTTCTCCCTGTGTATTCGGATGAAACCCTGAACGGTAACCATAGTTTGCCAGGCTGACATTTCCGGTTACAGGCATAACAAGGATATCGCCATAATCTGAACATCCCGTTCCGCTCAGATGAGTATGGCTGAACCCATAGACCACAGTATCGGTACCGTAATAGGCAGAGCAGGCATCCCATCCCTCAAGACGGGTGTCGGGACTGAGTTGAACCATCCCGAACGGGACACTTGCGCCCGGAAATGTATGCCCATGACCACCTGTGCCTAACAATGGATTTACAAAATCAGTCACCTGTTTATTTCTCTGACAGAAGGTGGTTGATGTTAAAAGTAGTATAAGCGCCAGAAAACGGATTGTTGTTTTTTTCATAAATATAAGTGTCAGTGATTTGGGATTTCAAGTTCTGTACAAACGGGCATGTGGTCGGAAGGGTATTTATCCTTCTTATGATAGGTCACAACGCGATGCCAAACGACTTTAGTGGTCCCTTTATTCTTAAGAAAGATATAGTCACACATATTTCCCCGGATAGGTTTGAAAGGGAAATCAATAAATGTATAATCCGGGCCTTCAGGAGGAGCGGATGAAAGAGCCCGTGTATTCACGATCGCTCCCGGGCCTGAGGTTAATATTTTGATCGGTATGCTGTTCAACGTATCATTGAAATCGCCTGTAATGATGGTAAATGTTTTTCCTGCGATCTCTGATATTTTTTTCTTTAACAGTTTAGCGCTTTCCTCCCGGGCCTTCG
>CAZUYY010000247.1:0-4674 GCA_964624935.1 uncultured Prolixibacteraceae bacterium | reverse complement strand
TCCTATCGGTATAACTGAATCTAACAGAAAAATGCGTTGCATTTTTAGTAAGATTTAGTATATTATAAAAATTTTTGGAGGAAGTGCGCAGAATAGTGCAAATCAATGTCCGAAGTACACAAATTGACGTAAACGAAAGTAAAATAATTTATTTTAAACATATTAAAATATTTATTAATTATTATCATATTTTTGTTTTAGTAATAAATTATATTTATATATTTGCAAAATAAACTTTAAAACTATATACGATGGCTATTATAAAAACTGATAAAACTATTGCACAGCTGAGAAAAGCGTGCCGAACCCATATATTTTATGAAAGAAATGGGAAAAAGGTCATGAGATCGCGTCCTGATTATAGTTCAGGGAAAGTGAAACGGATGATTACTCAAAAGACCACACAATATCATGAAGCACACAAAATGACTAAATTAATTTTAACTGATCCAGCTAAAAAAGCTGAGTATGAAGCAAAACGTAATGGGCCCCGACCATCGGCTTATACGATTTTGCTTGGAGAAATAATTAAAAACTTTAAAACTATGTCCTATGGCGATAATAACAAGTAGTTTATTTGATGATATAAGCGGTACATGCGGAGGTGTCGTGTTCAGACGCAAATTTGGTAAGTTAACCATGTCAGCACGTCCTTTAAAAGGCACACAAAAAAAAGCCACAAAGGCGATACAAGCGTGGAGAGATCAGTACTCGGGTGTACTTTCAAAGGCAAAAAAACTCTATGCCGATCCAGCTAAACGAAAGGAATATGCTGCAAAATGCCCACCTAACCAGACAGTCTGGAATTTTATTAATTCAGAATTGGCGAATGAGGTGCAAAAAAGGAAAGGCCCCAATCCGGGAAAATCGTGACGCGTGACGCGAAGAGCCCCACCCCCGGCCCCTCCCCCAAGAGGGAGGGGAGAGGTTATATTTACGATTGGACGACTTTAGAATGACGATTGAATTGTCAGATTGACGATTGACGAATTACTTTTGGGGTTCGCAATCTGATATTAAAATTCCCGTTAATGTTATGAAGAATTAACATTGGGGTTAGCAGATTATTCATTTATTCTTTACCTTTGAATCCGTGACGCATAACACGTGACGCGAAAATCTGAATTCGTACTTCGTCCAATCGTAAATTTCTGTTATGGAACCAATCATTCCGCCGGTGGACCGGGCATTGCTGGAAGAGGAGCTTGCTGAGGCTCATTTTGTGCGCAATACTAATAATGGGCACAACAAAATCTTTATCTTCACGGCACATAGCGCCCCAAACCTGATGAGGGAAGTTGGCAGGCTGAGGGAGGAAACATTTCGGGATGCAGGCGGAGGTACGGGCAGATCTATTGATATTGATGAATATGATATTGCTGATAAACCATTCGTCCAGCTTATCGTCTGGGCCCCGGTTGATAAAGAAATTGTTGGAGGATACCGATTTATCCATGGAAAAAATATCCCCTGTAATAAGAATGGCGAACTGAATAGTGCCACGGCTGAGCTTTTTAATTTTTCAGACCACTTTATCCGTGATTATCTGCCGATATCAATAGAATTAGGGCGGTCGTTCGTTCAGACTGAGTATCAGCCGACAGTTAACCTGAAGAAAGGGATGTACTCCCTGGATAACCTATGGGATGGGCTTGGCGCCATGATCATTGACAATTCAGATATACAGTATTTTTTTGGCAAGATGACCATGTACCCTGATTATAACCGGGTTGCAAGGGATATCATCCTTTACTTTCTGAAAACCTATTTCCCCGATAACGAACGACTGATGACACCAAAAGAAGCGGTTATCCTGGAAACAGATGAAAATTATCTTAAAAGTATTTTTACCGGCTCCGATTACAAGGAAAACTACAAGATGCTGGTTCATGAGATCCGCGGACATAATGAGGGTATTCCACCTCTTGTCAATGCTTATATGAACCTCTCCCCTACCATGAGTACCTTTGGCACTGCCATAAACCATGGTTTCGGGGATGTTGAAGAGACGGGCATCCTGATCAAGATCCCCGATATCTACCCATTGAAAAAGGAAAGACATCTGAAGACGTATATGAGGAGATTTTCTTCATGGACGAGTATTAAACTGAGGAGGAAGCGGGGGGAACGTGACGCATGACGAGCCCCACCCCCGACCCCTCCCCCAAGAGGGAGGGGAGAGGTTGGAGGGCAGAGAATGAAGAATGAAAAATGAAAAATGAAAATGCAGATTTTTACTGCGAGGTTTGTTTTGAGTAGTCCTTCATTGAAACTTTGTCCGAAGGGGGATCTTCCTGAATTTGCTTTTATTGGAAGGTCGAATGTCGGGAAGTCTTCTTTGATCAATATGCTCACCGGGAGCAAAGCCCTCGCAAAGGTATCTGGTACTCCGGGGAAAACACGGCTGATAAATCATTTTCTTATTAATGATGCATGGTACCTTGTTGACTTACCGGGTTTCGGATTTGCAAAGATTTCCAAAGAGGAGAGTCGTAAGATCAAAATCATGATCGAGAGTTACCTGCTTCGCCGGGATAATCTTCGCCTAACCTTCTTGCTTGTCGATTCACGACTCATGCCACAAAAGCTTGATCTTGAATTTATGGCCTGGCTTACCCGTCATCACATTCCTTTTGTCATTCTGTTCACCAAGGCAGACAAGATCTCAAAAGCCCACCATACTGTTAATCCTTCCCAATACCGGAAAGCCCTTATCGAAGCCCTCAATATTGACCCTGAATTCATTCTGACGTCGGCGGAGAAGAAGATGGGGAGGGAGGAGGTGCTTGGAGTTATTGAGAGGGAAATCGTGATGCGTGATTAGCCCCACCCCCGGCCCCTCCCCCAAGAGGGAGGGGAGAGAATGTAGGAATGCAGGAATTGATAATACTATAATTAATTTTTGAGTAAATTTGTTACTCATTTTCATCAGTGCATAACCTTATGGAGGAGTTGCAACAGTGGTATGCCGTTTATACTAAACCGAGAAGCGAAAAGAAATTAGCCGACCGGTTGATCGAACAGGGGATAGAGGCTTATCTTCCCATGCGAAGGACCCTGAAACAATGGTCGGACAGGAAGAAGATGGTTAGTGAGCCACTGATTTCTTCTTATGTTTTCGTAAATATTTTCCAGAAGGATTATTTCAATGTTTTAAATACGCCCGGAGCTGTACGATATATCTGGTTCTGCGGGAAGCCTGCCATTATACCTTCAAACCAGATCGAGTCATTAAAGCTTATCATGAGCCAGGATATTGAAGTCGACCTTATTTCATCCCCACTTCCACAAGGTACCCGTGTTAAGGTTGTCTCCGGTATATTTAAGGAACTTACGGGTGAACTGCTGAACTATGCCGGAAAGCATAAAGTCATGATCCGGCTGGAACAGCTTGATAAGGCGGTTTTGTTGACGATCTCGCCAAAATTGCTGGAGGAAGTGCCCCACCCCCGGCCCCTCCCCCAAGAGGGAGGGGAGAGGTCGGAGGAAAAAGAATGGAGGATGGAGAATGGAGGAATGCAGGAATGAAAAATTAATAATATTTTTTGTTTTTTAATTTTTCGAGTAAATTTGTTACTCGTTTTCTGCTAAGTTTTATCTTCGGGATGGGACTGACAGGGCGAAGCTGTGAAGGGTGAGAGGTGAAGAGTGAGAAGTGAAGGGAGGTGTGGGTGTTGGGTGTTGGGTGTTGGGTATTGGGTATTAGTTATTGGTTAGTAGGGATTTGGACGTTATATTTAACAAGTAAAACTTGACAATTGGATACAAAAGTTGCGCTTATTTCGGGTATTACGGGACAGGATGGGAGTTACCTGACTGAGTTGCTGATCGGGAAGGGGTATATTGTTCATGGGATCATACGCCGGTCGAGCAGTTTCAATACCTTCCGGATCGATCATCTTTATTGTGATGAGAAGATTCTTGATAAAAAGATGTTCCTTCATTATGGCGATCTTACCGATTCTTCAAATCTGAACCGACTTGTGGAGAAGATCCATCCGGACGAGATCTACAACCTTGGCGCGCAGTCGCACGTCCAGGTATCTTTTGAAGTTCCTGAATATACCGCTGAGGTGGATGGCATAGGTACCTTGCGTTTTCTGGATGCTATAAGGGAGACAGGAGTAAAGACCAAGTTTTATCAGGCCAGTACTTCTGAACTATATGGACAGGTGCGTGAGACACCGCAAACGGAAAAAACTCCGTTCTATCCCCGTAGTCCCTATGCAGCAGCAAAGCTATATGCCTACTGGATCACTGTCAATTACCGGGAAGCATATCATCTCTTTGCATGCAATGGGATCCTTTTTAACCATGAATCAGAACGAAGAGGAAGAACTTTCGTTACCCGGAAGATCACAGTTGCGATAGCAAAAATCCTCCATGGTACCGATGAGCCTCTGCTCCTGGGCAACCTTGATGCAAAGCGCGACTGGGGCTATGCGCCTGAATATGTAGAAGGTATGTGGAAAATGCTTCAAGCCGAAAAGCCTGACGATTATGTTCTCGCTACCGGTGAAACCCACACCGTCAGGGAGTTCGTGGAAGAAGCCTTTGCTGTTATGGGCGAAGAAATTGCATGGACCGGTACCGGAATTGAGGAAAAGGGAATATTGAAATCTACAAGTAAGACGGTAGTAGCGATCGACCCCAAGTATCACCGTCCTACAGAGG
>CAZUYY010000246.1:0-4681 GCA_964624935.1 uncultured Prolixibacteraceae bacterium | reverse complement strand
CGGCAAAATTCAAAACTTTACAGGGAAAAGCTCGATGAATTCCTGAAGAAATATGGAATAAAAATCAGCAGGTAATAAAGAGCAGATTAACCAGAAAAAAAGCAATATAGATGTAGTCGGTTCTACGTTCTTTTAAGGGGATGGAGTGTCTCATATGGGTATTGGGTGTTAGGTGTTGGGTGTTGGGTGTTGGGGGTTGGGTATTGGGTATTAATTATTGGTTATTAGTTATTGGTTATTGGGGTATTGGTTATCAACTGGGTGGGGTTCTTCGCGGTAAAGAAATATTTTTTAGAATGGGATCCATTATCAATTATCCATTATCAATTATCCATTAACAATTATCCATTATCAATTATTTTCCGCTTCGCGGTCATTGCCATTTGTCTTGCAATTGACAGCCGGAAAGATGGAATGTTAGAGATGAAGGTTCCGATTTTTACTCCTGTTCCTGAATGCATCAGGGGTTTGGGGTTAAGGGCAAGTTTAATAATGTCTTTTGCCACATCCAAGGCCGTTTTGGGTTTTGCGAATACCCGGGTCAGGAAGTTCTGCTTTTCCGACATCAGGAAGTCCTGGGGGATCTCCCCTATTCTTGATTCCGGTCTGGAATCTGTTTTAATATATCCCGGGAAATATTCGCTGATCTGAATCCCGCTTCCTGCCCATTCCGCCTGGATGGTTCTTGTCCAGGCCGATAATGCCGCTTTGGAACATACGTAAGGGGAATAAAACGGGATCCCCATCATGAAACCAGGAGATCCAATATTAATGACGTGTCCATTGCCTTGCTTGCTGAAATACATCAACGCACATTGGGTTGCGACGACCGGGGCAATCAGGTTTGTACGAAATGCCAGCATCAGGTCGTCAGGCAAAACCTCTTCAGAACGGGAAACAATAATACATGCGGCATTGTTGATGAGGATATCAATCCGTCCATATCTGTTCACAGTTTCATCGATCATACTGACAGCCGCCGAAGGATCACTCAGATCGGCTTCTATAATATAAGCATCCTGCAACCGTGAAGCAATTGATTCCAGTTTTTCTTTACGTCGGGAAACAAGCACAACTTTTGCTCCTTCCCGTCCGAATGCTATGGCTACGGCCTCACCGATCCCTCCCGATGCTCCTGTAACAAGGACAACTTTATCTTTAAATCTCATATCTTTATCATTATAACCCCACCCCCGGCCCCTCCCCCAATAGGGAGGGGAGGAAAGACCCCAATCATCAAAAGTAGAAACTTTCCACTAAATGCTATGAATTTTTCCCCGGGAGTTTGGTAGATAATTCAATTTGCCTTACGTTTGCCTTGATAATCAGATGAACATGAAAAAATTAATTCAGGCCATTCTTATACTTGTCAGCCCTCTGTTATTGTTTCAGGCTTGCGAAAACAGGCCGGTAAAAAAGGAAATCCCAATGAATGAACCAGCAAAACCAACAAAGACAACCCTCATGAGAGAAAACTGGGGAAAAGTCGACAACAAAGATGTCTTCCTCTACATCCTGAAAAATAAAAATGGCATTGTAGTAAAGATCACGAATTACGGGGGAATCATAACCTCTATCCTCACCCCTGATCTGAAGGGCAACATGGGAGACATCGTTCTCGGATATGACAGTTTGAAAGGATACCTGAAAGCCACGCCCTATTTCGGAGCCATCGTGGGAAGGTATGCCAACCGCATTGCAAAGGGTACTTTTGTCCTAGACAACAAAGTGTACAAACTGGCCATCAATAATGGAAACAACAGTCTGCATGGCGGGTTGAAAGGATTCGACAAGGAAGTCTGGGATGTACAGGAAATAGATGATTCAACAGGCACAGGGCTGATCCTGACTTATAAAAGCAAGGATGGCGAAGAGGGCTATCCCGGAAACCTCGACGTTACTGTGACTTACCTGCTGAATTCTGTGGATGAATTAAGGATGACGATCGAAGCCGTGACAGATAAACCCACGCCTGTAAACCTTTGTAATCACACCTATTTTAATCTCGTAGAAGCAAATACCAACATTCTTGGGCATATGTTATTGATCAATGCCGACAGGTACACCGTGGTGAATGATGAACTCATCCCGACAGGCGAACTCAGACGTGTAGCCGGAACCCCGATGGATTTCACGAAAATGCACAGGATTGGCGAGCTGATAAAGATGGTCAAAGGGGGATATGATCATAATTATGTATTACTAAAGAAAGATAAAGAATTAAAACTGGCTGCAACTGTTGACGAACCTGTTTCAGGCAGGGAAGTCAGTGTTTTTACCACCCAGCCGGGCATTCAGTTCTATACCGGCAATTTTCTTGATGGAACGATCAAAGGCAAAGGCAACAAGGTTTACAAACAGCATTATGGGTTGTGCCTTGAGACTCAGCATTTCCCCGATTCTCCTAACCAGCCCTCATTTCCGAATACCATCTTACAACCCGGGGAAAAATTTAAAGAGATTACTGTGTACAAATTCAAAAAAGTGCCACACACCAAATCAACAATTTCTCATTATTAATTTTTGAGTCCATTCTGAAATGTTTTTTTTACCGCAAAGTCGCTAAGACGCTAAAATGCGCTAAGAAGTAAATCATTGAAATTGAACTTTCTGCGTCTTTGTGTCTTGGCGTAATAATTTTAAAATGGGTTTTCAGAGGGGGTTTATTATTTAATACTTCTCCGGGACGAATTTCTGCTTCGACATCGGCGGTCTGATATAGTTTACATCTTTTTCCAGTGGAGGAAGGATGATCTTTTCCTTAGGAACTTTTTTATACGGTATCAGACTTAGCAGATGGCTGATAACATTCAATCGGGCGCGCCGCTTGTCATCGCCTTCCACCACATACCAGGGTGATTCCCTGGTATCGGTATAGGCAAACATCTCGTCTTTGGCTTTCGAATAGTCCACCCATTTTGTCCGTGCGGCCATATCCATCTGGCTGATCTTCCAACGTTTTGTTGGATCTTTGATCCGTTCTTTGAACCTGCGTTCCTGTTCCATATCACTAACCGAAAACCAGTATTTGATCAGGATGATGCCCGACTGGATCAGCATCGATTCAAAGTTCGGACAGGACTTCAGGAAATCCCAGTACTCATCCTCGGTACAAAATCCCATTACACGTTCCACGCCGGCCCGGTTGTACCAACTGCGGTCGAACAGCACAATTTCTCCTGCAGCAGGAAGCTGGTCGACGTAACGCTGGAAGTACCATTGCGTTTTTTCACGTTCAGTGGGAATCCCGAGTGCAACAACCCGGCAAACACGTGGATTCAGGCACTCAGTTATCCTTTTGATGGCGCCACCCTTGCCGGCAGCATCGCGCCCCTCAAAAATAACAACGACCCTCAATCCTTTATGTTTTATCCACTCCTGAAGCTTCACCTGTTCGATCTGAAGTTTTTTCAGTTCTTCTTCGTAAAACCCCAAAGGCAACTTTTCCTGATGTTCCTGAGGAATGTCTTCTTTGATGACTTCCTCTTTCTTATTCTTATGTTTTTTATTTTTTGCTGCCATAGATTTTATTTTTTATCATTTAGTTTTTTTTACCGCTTTAGTCATTATGACCCCACCCCCAGCCCCTCCCCCAAGAGGGAGGGGAGTCTGAAACAAACAAATGAAATTATCAAAATGGGTTCATTTCTAATTATTCATTAGTTTAACACCGTCCCCAATTTCTGCAATATAAAAATCTGTCTTAAGTCCAGTCCTTGATGTATATTTATTACCTACCTCCTTTATAAATACAGGAATTACATCTTCTCTCACCAGACTTACAGTACATCCGCCAAATCCGGCGCCGGTCATACGTGAACCAAGGACACCCGGTATCTTCCTTGCCTCTTCGACAAGGGTATCCAGTTCAAAACCTGTCACCTCATAATTATCCCTTAAGGAATCATGAGATGCATTCATCAGTACACCGAATTGGGGAAGGTCGTTCTTAAGCAAACATGAAACAGAAGCCAGCACACGTTGGTTTTCAGAGATCACATGACGTGCTCTTTTCCGGATTATCTCGTCGGGAATAACATCCTGTGATTTGAAGAACTGCGGAAATCCAAGATCACCCAATTTCGTTATAGAAAACTTTTCAGCCAGGAAAGCAACTGCCAACTGACATTCGGCAACCCGCTCATTGTATTTGGAATCGGCAAGACTCCTGGGTTTATTTGTGTTTGCAATGATCAGTTTGTAACCCGAAAGCGGGACTAGTACGAGTTTATATTCAAGAGTAGTACAATTCAGAAAGATGGCATGACCGGCTTTGCCCATTCCTACAGCAAACTGATCCATAATACCGCAGTTGACCCCTGCAAATTCCTGTTCTGCTTTCTGTGACATCTTCACCAGTTCAATCATATCCAGGCCAACGTTTAAAAGATGGTTCAAAGCAAATGCAGTGACGACTTCGATGGATGCAGAAGAAGAAAGACCGGCATTGTTCGGGATATCGCCATAAAACAAGAGTTCCATCCCTTTTATGGAGATGCCTTTTTTGACAAATTGCTCAAAAACACCCAGAGGATAATTGAACCAGCGAACTTCGTGCCTTGTAAAATGGCCGGCAATGTCAACGACCGCTTTCTCCTGATTGTTTATGGAGGCCAGCCTGATTAACTTATCGTTCATTACCCTGACGAGCAGATAGGTTCCATATTGTATGGCAGAGGGA
>CAZUYY010000245.1:2996-4688 GCA_964624935.1 uncultured Prolixibacteraceae bacterium | reverse complement strand
CGCCAAATATTTTCCTGAATCGTCCAAGAAAAAAGTGAATGAAATGATCGAGAATGTTCGCACAGTATATGGAGAACGCATCGACAAACTTTCCTGGATGAGCGCTGAAACAAAAGCCAAGGCTAAAAAGAAGCTGTCACAGTTCACCTGGAAGATCGGATATCCGGATAAATGGAAAGATTATTCCACCATCGACATCCAGGATGATAAGCTGATCGAGAACATGATGAATGTTGCCTTATGGGAACATAACGACCAGCTCGCCAAGGCCGGAAAACCGGTGGACAAGTCGGAATGGCAGATGACGCCGCAGACCATCAATGCTTATAATAATCCGAATAATAACGAGATCGTCTTCCCGGCAGCTATCCTGCAACCCCCGTTTTTTAATCCGGATGCCGACGATGCCATCAATTACGGAGGGATCATTGGTGTGATCGGGCATGAGATGACGCATGGCTTTGACGACAATGGTGCTCAGTATGACGGGGAAGGAAATCTTAAGAACTGGTGGGCGCCGGAAGATCTGAAGAATTTTACTGCACTCGGAGAGAAGCTTAAGAAGTATTTTGATTCATTTGAAGTGACCAAGGGATTTAAGATCAACGGGAAGCTGACGCTTGGGGAAAATATTGCCGATCTTGGAGGAGTGACGCTTGGCTACTATGCTCTTGTGAAATCCATGGAAGGCAAGAAGGCGCCGGAACCTATCGATGGGTTTACCTGGCAGCAGCGGTTTTTCCTGGGATGGGCACAGGTGTGGCATGATAATATGACCAGAGAGAGTCTTATCAGCCAAGTGCAGACGAATGAGCACTCGCCGGCACGGTGGCGCATCAATGCTACGCTTGGGCAGGTGAAGGAGTTTTCGGATGCATTTGGTTGTAAAGGGAAAATGGCGGTTCCGGATGCTGAGAGGGTCGTTATTTGGTAAGACTTTTCTTTTTGAATAATCGAATATCGATCAACGCCTGCCGGCAGGCAGGCAGGATTTTTGAAATAAGATCGAAATTTATTGATCGCTGATGAGTATTTTAATGTATTTAGGCTTTCTTCACCGAGATTGCGTTCATTCCTTTTAATCCCCGCTCAATCTCAAAAGTGACCGTATCGCCTTCTCTGATTTCTTCAAGTAAGCCCTTTACATGTACAAAGAACCTCTCCTGGGTGTCAAGTTCTTTTATAAAGCCAAAGCCTTTTGTAGTGTCGAAAAAATCAACCTTGCCTTTTCGAATTGAGGGGAATTCTTCTTTTTCCCTTTTTGGTACACCTATTTTTATGCTGTCGGCGTCGATCTTTTTTTTATCTGCCGGATTCGGAGGAATGTCGGTGATGCGACCATTTTCATCGACATAGGCGATCATATTTTTATGAGTCCCCCCTTGTGAGTTTGCCTTACGGTTTGCAATTTTTTGTTGCTTGTCCAGCCGTTTCTTTAATCGTTTTTTCTCTTTATCTTTTTTGTTAAAGCTTTCTTGTGAACCTGCCATATACTATTAATTTAAAATTTATTTTAAGACTATTCTCCCTGAATAGTTATTGTGCTTTAGGAAAAACCGGGGAGATAAGGGCCAATCAGATCTATCACCAATGCTGTGCAAAGGTAGCATAATAAAACGGATAAGTTCATTTGAATTGTTTTCTTATCTTTGGGAACCCATCGATATTGAGTATGATAAGATATCCGGAGGG
>CAZUYY010000245.1:0-2896 GCA_964624935.1 uncultured Prolixibacteraceae bacterium | reverse complement strand
GATCAACGATTTTGGAAGTTAGATTGGAAAGGAGTTTTCGGGGAGGACGCAATCATAAAAATTATAAGTTAGTATGGAATTTGAATCTACAAAATCAGTTTTAGTTACTGGTGCATCTTCAGGCATCGGAAATGCAACGGCTGTTTATCTTGCAAAGCAATGCTATACAGTATTAGCCGGAGTCCGGAAAGATGCCGATGTCCAAGCGCTGAAGGACCTGGGACTGAATAACCTGAAACCTTTATGTCCGCTTGATCTCACAAAGCCAGATCAGGTTCTTTCCGCAACCCGCCATATTAAGGAACAGGTTAAGACTAATCAAATTCCACCTCTTTATTCAATCATCAATATTGCAGGAGGAGGAAGCATCAGTCCTATTGAGATGATGAACATACCCGATTTCCGAGAAGAACTGGAAAAAAGAATTGTTGCTCCTGTGATGCTGCTTCAGGAACTGCTTCCATTATTGCGTGAGACCAAAGGAAGAATTTTATGGATTGCCACTCCAGCATTGTTTCCTGTTCCATGGGTTGCCAACATCCATACTGCCGATTTTGCCGTCAATTATCTGGCTCGAACCTTAAATTTAGAGCTTCTTCCTGATGGTATAAAGAACATCCTGATCCGCTGTGGTGGAATCAAGACCCCATCTGTCGGGAGATCAGAAAAGGAACTGGAAGCAAGAGTGGAAAACATGCCGAAAGAAAAGTCGGCAATTTATAAATCCCGTCTGGAAAAAGTTCTGAAAGATCAGGAGAAATTCGATAGTAAGCGGACAGAATCAACAGAAGTCGCAAAATTGATTGGGAAAGTCCTTACGATAAAAAATCCTAAAACAAGGTATCAGATAGGATATATGTCAAAACTGGGGGCGTTTCTCGAGAAATTACCGCAATCGTGGGTTGATTCAATCATGGAAAAAAGAGAGAAGAGATGAAAAGAGCACTCCAACAAATCATATCATTCCTCCTCCCGATCATTGTTTTGATCATAGTTCCATCCTGGATTGAAAAAAATATTGTCCTTAAATTTTTATTAGCATTTATTATCGGAGTAATCATAATGGTGACAGGATTATATGTCATCACAATGACAGTTGCCAGTATAATAAGGATCGGAAAAGGCACACTAGCGCCATGGAGCCCTTCACAACACCTGGTTACAGACGGGATGTATGGATACGTCAGAAATCCAATGATACTTGGGGTCCTGACTGTCCTCATCGGGGAATCAGTCGCAATATTATCTTACAGTATCCTGATCTGGGCAGCAGGCTTTTTTGTGATTAATACTATTTGGTTCATCATTTTTGAAGAACCGAATCTTGAGAAAAAGTTCGGAGATGAATACCGGGAATATAAAAAGAAGGTTCCCCGATGGATACCAAGATTGAGACTACTCTGAAAAGTCTTTTTTACCGCAAAGTCGCTAAGACGCTAAAAAGCGCCAAGAAGTATGTCGTTGAAATTGAATTTTTTACATCTTTGCCTATTGTACATACAATGTTAGAATGAGTTTTCTACGGGGACACAAAAATGAAGTTCTCTCTGACTGACAAAAACTATAAAAATATAATCTCATGAAAGTAATAGCGATAAACGGAAGTCCAAAAAAAGAAGGGAACACCTATCATGCCTTGAAAATGGTTGGTGATGAACTTCTTGCAAGTGGTATTGAATTCGAGATTCTGCATGTAGGGCATAAACTGATTCATGGTTGCAAGGCCTGTGGTATATGTGGAGAAAACAGAGATGAAAAATGCAGCATCCGGAGCGATGATTTAAATCAATGGATACAAATAATCAAAGCAGCCGATGGCTTGATTATAGGATCACCGGTTCATTACTCAGGTATTGGTGGTACTATGAAATGTTTCTTAGACAGGTTATTTTATGTTTCAGGGGCAAGTGGAAACCTGTTACGCCATAAAGTTGCAGCAGCAGTGGTTGCGGTCAGACGGACCGGTGGTTCGAGTACATTGGATGGGTTATACCATTATCTGACCTACGCTGAAATGATTGTTGCCACTTCCAGTTATTGGAATGTCATTCATGGCAGAATACCGAATGAAGTTTCCCAGGATGGTGAAGGGGTGCAAATTATGCATGTTTTGGGTAAAAATATGGCTTGGTTACTGAAAATGAAAGAAGCTACATCAGGTACTATTGAACCGCCAATACCCGAAAAGAAGGTCATCACAAATTTTATCAGGTAGATGACTGTGGATTGCTAATTTGCGATGGAAACCAGGCAGACCCCCAAGAGGGTGGGGCGTCATTGAGTAATCGAATATCGATCAACGATTTTTGAAGTAAGATTAAAATTAGTTTTCTGAGGAGACTAAGGTTTATTCTACAATTCGTGTTAATGCACCGTTTACAAAATGTAAACTGTAGCCGTAACCATAGTACCAGTCCTCGGAGACTTTATTTTCAGTTGTTGTCTTATTGTTCCAAAATGGTTTACCCCAGGAAACTTTGCACATTTCAGTCGTCATTCCAATTTTGACTTTACCCTGGGCAATTAATTCACCATTTTCCTGACCAAATATGCTTATACAATCTGCTTTATATTTAGCTTGTTCTTGTTTCTCTTTTGCTATTCTGGTTCTTTCTACTTGTTTTTGTCTTGCAATTACTTCTTCGTGTTGCAATTTTTTCTCTTTCTCTAGTTTAAGGTACACTTGTTCAAGAATAAATTTTCCCTGATATCCAATATTCAAATTGTCTAAAGCGATTGTTTTCCCATTTTCGTCCTTTAAAATGTAAAAAAGAGAATAACTGCTACTATCTATAGAATTCCAGTTAAAATCTTTTGGATACACCTGACCCTTTTTAAGTAGGGTGACATCAGAGCAGACCCATTTACTTGCCTTTTTAATTTCAACACTATTATT
>CAZUYY010000244.1:0-4689 GCA_964624935.1 uncultured Prolixibacteraceae bacterium | reverse complement strand
GTTTGTGATCACCTGTTTTCCTTGGCATTTTAAGAAATATCCAACGACATTACTACCAGCAAAACAATCAAAAACAGATTCAAAATTTAACTGACTTATTATATTCCAAATATCCAGTATGATTTTGTTTTTGCTACCCATGAACCTTGTCCCTGTGAAACGACTGAATTGGGCCGCATTATATTCAAGCACCTTATTCATCTTGTCATATCCCTCCAAGTATAATTAGATCAACCCCTTGTCGTGTTTTTGAATCACAGCTAATAAGTCTCTTGGTGGTCAGACTAATCTGTTTATAACCGATATAAAGTTCTGAAATAGATGGATGGTTTGAATTTGTCAATATAACAAAACAACCTTGGTCAACAAGTTGCTTAAAGATCATTGAGAGTTCCTTCTGATTATTCTCGTAGAAGAACTCTTTTGTATATCTTTTAAAATCTGAATATTTACCGACTGGTTGATATGGGGGATCAAGAAAAATAAAGTCTCCTTCCCGTGCATACTCGTTTAGAACGGATTTGTAATCTGAATGGATAATTGTAACTTTTTGAAGATAGGAGGCCGCCAATATTAAACTTTGCTCGTTTAGGAAACTACTCTTTCGTTTTCCATATGGAACGTTAAACTCACCACTTTTATTTACTCTGTACAATCCATTAAAACAAGTTTTATTCAAAAAGATTAGCCGTGCCGCCCTTTCAGAATAGGAGAGTCGATTAACATTCTGGGCTCTGACTTGATAAAAGAAGTCTTCTTCATTTCTGTAACTAGTAAGAATAGAAATCACTTCCTCAACATTTGACTGAATTTGTTGATACGTTATTATCAATTCTTCATTAAGGTCTGAAATAATCGAGTACGGATGAGCCAGGCTAAAAAACAGAGCACCACCTCCTACAAATGGTTCTATGTATTTATTGAACTTAGTGGGACAGTACTTTAAAAGTTCATTTAGAATTTGAGATTTACCTCCTGCCCATTTTAAAATAGGCTTAATGGGTTCTTTCTCTTTCATTTGTTTACCATGAATTCTCAAAGGCAAACTCAAAGGAAGTTCAGATGTCAGGGCGAGATTTTCCATAATTTAAGAATTCAAAGTTAGTTAGTAAACTAATGAATTAAGAAGTTAATTTATAGAGATATTAACATCTTTTTGCACACCTTATATATTGCTTAATCCATTTTGATGGCAAAAGGTAATATGTTAAATGAAAAATACTTTCGACAAATTGATAATTATGGATAACAAACAAAAACTCGCCGAACTCAGTTTTGGGAAAAAACAACCGGGCAGAGCCCTCCGGTCGATCTGATCTGGAAGTGGCCTCAAATTTTACCATTTTACCATTTTACCATCTTTCCATCTTGCCATCTGATTTTTGATTATATTTGAGATTCAAAATTCTTGTATCATCAACAATAATCAACTTCAACTATGAAAGCATTTAAAGGTATTTTCGTATTGTTGGCTGTATTATTTCCAACAACGGTCACGATTGCTCAACCGGGAACCAATAATCTCGCTATTCCCGGAACTACTGCTCCCGATTGGAATTGGGCCATGACATTTGGCGGCTTTGGCGGCATAACGGGCGCTGACATTACCAGGGATAACAATGGGAACCTCTTTGTCACCGGTTATTTTAACGGTTCGGTCACCTGTGGATCAACCAACCTCAGCAGCTCCGGTTGGTGGGATCTGTTCTTCGCAAAGTTCGATGGTTCAGGAAACCTGTTATGGATCAACACAATTCATCCAACCCAATACGAAATGATCCAGGGATCAAGGATCAGGTTGGATAACTCTGGGAATATTATATTATCTGGAAAATATTCGGGAACAGTCACCATTGGAACATCCACACTTGTTTCTGCAGGAGGAACAGACGCTTTTATAGCAAAATTTGATAATACCGGCAATTCTGTCTGGGCAGTGAGTTACGGAGATACATATTCCCAGTCGTCCGACGATCTGACACTGGATAATAATAATAACGCTTATATAGTCGTGTCGAATCACAGTGCGACATCCGCGTTAAGCAGTGTAATACTGAAATGCACATCAGCAGGAACATTGAGTACATTTTATTCGCCAAACAGTACAATCTTTACATGCATCTTTTACAAAGATTCCTTTCTCGCAATATCAGGGTACATAAACGGAGCCGTGACGATCGGGTCTTTTGAATTGTCCTCAAACCATTATCCTTCTGCATTCCTGGTAAAAGCCGACCTGACAGGAGTTCCGCAATGGGCAGTAAATTTTACAAGCACCCAGGGTTATTCCAATGGCCAATCGGTGATCATAGATAGTAATGATAATATTTACGCATCCGGAATTTTTACCGACAGTATTCACTTCCATTCCAGGAGTGTAGGTTTATACGGGGAAGATGAACCTTATTATCTTGTAAAATTCAGTTCTTCAGGAACCACTCTGTGGGCCGATGGTTTCGTTGATGATGATCCGCCGGATTATTCGTCTTATATCAGGCTTGACAATTCCAATAATCCTTTCTTATTTGCTTATACCACTTTTCTCGGTACAATTGGCCCTTCAACCATTAATTGGCCTGGACCATTTTTCGCAAAAATAACCGGCGATGGCACCATACAATATGCACTTAACCAAGCGTATACTACGAACATGTCGGTGATCGATCCTTCAAATATGGCAGAACAGGTTTCAATCGCAAACCTCAATGACTTGTGCCTGAATAAGATCGATCTCAACAGAAACATTTCATGGATCAATAAAACGACATCTGACTGTGGTTACAGTTCAGCTTGGTATAATATTGCAGTGGATCATAAAGGATTTAGTTACATTCATGGTGAACTTAACGGAGTCATAAAGTATAATGGAACCACAATTAGTGGTCAGGGAGCCTTTCTTGCAAGGATTTCAGGCGACAGGCAACTTAACTGGGTAAACGTTCTGTCAGGCAATCCGACTTATGTGGAACCGATCGCCGTGACAACAGATAAAAACGACAACAGCTATGTATTCGGTTATTACCAGGACACACTGACTATTGGCCAGACAGTCATCATTAATCCAAATAACAGCACTTATAGCCAATGCTATTATGTCGCTAAATTCAGTGAGTCGGGTTCCCTGCAATGGGTAAAATCCCTGTATGGCTCTTTTAGCATTTCTTTTGTTGGAGGTATTGCAGTAGATAATGCAGGAAATGTTGTTGTTGCCAGTTCTTTCATGGACACACTGATGATCGGATCGACGACATTGGTGGCTGATGGTGAGTATGGTATGGATATTTTTTATGCAAAACTTTCGTCTGACGGTAGTTTCCTTTTTGCAAAAAGTATTGGCAGTACAGGAAATGATTGGGCACGAAGTATTGCTGTTGACGGTCAGAATAATATTATTTTAACCGGAGGCTTTTCAGGTACCGTAAATTTCGGCACCTCCTCCCTGACCAGTCTTGGAAGTTATGATGTTTACACAGCAAAGTTTGATACCAACGGAAATGAATTATGGGTACAGCAAGGCGGAGGGGTGGGAACCCAACGGGGCCATAGTGTTACTGTGGATAGTTCAGGAAACATTTATGTTTCCGGTTCATTTTTTAGCAAGCAAATGACATTTGACACAATAGTTCTTAACAGCAATTATAGTGAAAATTTATTTGTCGCAAAATATTCATCTGCCGGAACAGTTCAATGGGCTCATGCACTGGTATCGCAATATATGCCCTGGCCTGCTTACCAGATCGGAGTCGATGAAGAAGGGAGCTGTTACGTGGGAGGCCAGTACACTGACACCCTCATCTTTCATGACGGAACTATAATTACAGGCGGTATAAATAATAGTTTCCTTGCTAAATATTCAACTGATGGCGATTTTGTATGGTCCAAGAACCTGTTTACAAACAATTACTCAACTGACCTTGTGGGCATTGCGGTCTATGATAAGAACAGCATCCTGGCTGGGGGAAGGATCTGGAATGACAAACTTGTTTTTGATCAAACAACGCTGGTGTCGGCAAATGGCAATGCTTTCCTTGCATTGTTAGGAAACAGCCTTCCGGCAGGTATTAATCCGCCCATCATTGAAAATGACAGATCGGTGATCTATCCCAACCCCGCCGATCACTACGTTTACATCACCCTCAATAATCCACCCGCCGGAAAAATGCAATATGCAATTACCGGTCAGAATGGCGCAAGAATAGTTGAAAAACAGGTTTCCGGAACCTCTCTGGTAAGGATTGATCTCCCTGATCTTCCTGCAGGATTATATTATCTCACACTCAAATCAGGCACAACCGAAAAAACCTGGAAATTGATCATAAATCAGTAAATAAATGGCCTAATATTCCTGCCAGGCTTTTATCTCCAACTCTTCCGGCGTGAGCTTGCAGAAAGCCATCACAAAGACATTCGCCAGGTTGGCATTGGTGATCAGCGGGATATTGTAATCGATGGCTGCACGGCGGATGGTGTAATCGTTGTAAAGTTCATCCTTCGACAGGTTCTTCGGGTGCGGACCGAACCACGACTTGGTGTTGTACGAGCCGGCGATATCGACGCAGTCGCGGGCGCCGAGGGCCTCGGCCAGCGCAAGTCCTTCGGTAACCGTCTTCAGATTGGCCGCCCGCCGGAGCGGATCGGCATCGAGCAGATTGCACCAGCGGCCCACCTCGGCCAGAACGACGTCGTGTT
>CAZUYY010000243.1:0-4690 GCA_964624935.1 uncultured Prolixibacteraceae bacterium | reverse complement strand
AATATCTTCCTGATTTTGATTGGGAGCCTGTGATCTATACACCGAAAAATCCTGAATACCCCGAAACTGATGAATCCCTGTTCAAAGATGTTCCCAATGGGATTGAAGTGATAAAAAGACCCATATGGGAACCGTACGATGTTTATAAGCGATTCACCGGTCAGAAAAAAGAGGAAAAAATTCAAGCCGGATTCCTTTCCGAGAAGAAGAAAAATCCTGTCATTGAGAACCTTTCAATATGGATCAGAGGAAATCTTTTTATCCCTGATGCACGGAAGTTCTGGATTAAACCATCCATCCGGTTTTTGCTTAAGTACCTTGTAGCACACCCGGTCGATGCTGTCGTTTCTACAGGGCCTCCCCATTCAATGCACCTGATTGCATTGGAGCTGAAAAACAAATTAAACATCCCCTGGCTTGCCGACTTCCGGGATCCCTGGACAGGGATCGATTTTTATGATAAGTTACGCCTCATCAGTCGGGCAAACATTAAACATCACCGTCTTGAGAAGGCGGTTCTTTCCGGAGCCGACAGGGTAACAATCGTCAGTTGGAACTGGGCACTTGATTTTAACAAGCTTTTCCAGCGTAAATATGATATAGTAACAAATGGATTTGACCCTGATGATTTCAGGATCCCTAAAGGGAAAGTTTCCAAGACTTTTGAGCTTACACACATCGGTTCGCTGAATAAAGATCGCAACCCTGAATTACTTTGGGAGGTTCTTGCTGAGATCTGCTCTGAAAATGAAAGTTTTAGTAGTGATCTTAGGCTTCGTTTCATCGGCAAATGTGACATTTCACTTTTTCAAAGCCTGGAAAAGTACCGGCTTTTGTCCCGTACTGAAAAAACAGAGTATTTGCCTCATGATGAGGTTTTAACAGAATCGGCTGGATCGCAGGTACTGTTGCTTCTGCTGAACAATACACCAAATGTGATGGGTATTGTTCCCGGAAAAATATTTGAGTACCTGGCCACACGGCGACCGATAATCTGCATAGGGCCAACCGAAGGCGACAGCGCGAGGATCATTCGTAAAGCACAAGCAGGATTGACCTGCGACTTTAATGATAAAACGTCAATCAGGAATGCCTTACTGGAATTGTATAGCCGTTATAAACAGGGATTGCTTAAGGATCAGGAGGGCGAAATTGATACTTTTTCCAGGAAAGCGCTCACCGGAAAAATTTCATCCATCCTGAACGAATTATCAGGAACCAGTTAAAAGGAACAATTAAAGGAAAAAATGAAAATCATCAATATAGTTGGAGCACGGCCGAATTTCATAAAGATTGCCCCGATCATCCGCCAGATGAGGAGATCATCAATCATAGAGTCCATTTTATTGCATACCGGGCAACATTACGATCTTGAGATGTCGAAATGGTTTTTCGAGGAACTCAAAATTCCTGCGCCTGATATCTCACTGGAAGTCGGATCTGATACGCATGCGAAACAGGTTGCCCGGATTATGGAACGTTTCGACGATGTGTGTGACGAGCAGAAGCCGGATGGGATACTGGTGGTCGGAGATGTAAATTCAACCATGGCATGTTCACTGGTTGCTGCAAAGAAAGGCATCAAAATTATCCACGTTGAAGCGGGGATCCGTAGTTTTGACCGGGAAATGCCCGAAGAAATTAACCGCATGGTCACTGATGCTCTCGCTGACCTTTTATTGCCTCCTTCACGAGATGCAGTTGACAACCTGCTTAAAGAGGGACATGCAGCCAATAAGATCCATCTTGTCGGAAATATCATGATCGATACCCTGATGGATTTCCAGCCGCAGATCAGGCAATCGAAGATCCTTGAACAACTGGGAATTGAAGATCAGAAATATGTATTGGTAACACTGCACCGGCCCTCCAATGTGGATAACATCTCTGATTTCAAACGGATCCTTGCTGCATTGGCAAAGATACAGAAACGATTACCTATTGTGTTTCCTGTTCATCCCAGGACCCGAAAGATACTCGATGATCCTGACTTAAAATCGGTTACCGGTAACATGCCGCACTTGATCCTTTGCGATCCATTGGGTTATTTTGATTTTGGGCGATTGGTTGCTGGATGCCGTATGGTGATCACCGACAGCGGGGGAATCCAGGAAGAATCGACGGTATACGGAATTCCATGCATTACTATTCGTGAAAATACCGAACGGCCCATTACGATTTGGGAAGGAACGAATGAACTGGCAGGGACTGACACAGCTAAAATCATTCATTTTGCTGAACAAATAATGGATGGGAAATGGAAGTCAGGGAAAATTCCAGAACTCTGGGATGGTCATACTGCCGAACGGATCATTTCTTGCATTGAAAGAACGATGTGAATCTTTAGTCCGTTATTTTTTTAACAGCTCGAAGATTCCACAACCATAATTGCAACCATAATTTCTTTTAATCATCTCATCCTCCAGACTGACATCTTCATGCAGATCAAAACTATCATCAATATAACTGAAAGAAACAATGTCGAACTTCGGTTTAAGTAAGCCTAAAAGATAAGAAACATCGAATATACGGTGTGCATTAAATTCTACTCTTTGCTTGCCGATAGGTACTGAAAAGTAAAATGTCCCCCCGGATTTAAGAACCCGGGAAATATTTCCGATCCCTTTTACATGGCCATATGCATCAATCGGGTCGCCATACCTTCCCAAGCCAAAATGCTCGATCGCGTGTAACGATGAAACAGAATCACAATAGTTGACCATCTCATCGGGTAAATTCATAAAATCAACCTGCCTCAAAGTCACATTTGTGATTTTATCTGTTTGAGGCCGGACATCAAAAACCTCGATCTCCCTGAACACCGCTACATGCGCTACAAACCCATCAATCCGGGAGCCGACATCGATATGTTTGTCCGGATTCTTTCTGAATAATTTTCTCGCCACCAACAGATCCTGTTGAAAATAGGCACCACGTATTTTCCCGTTTTCCGTTCTCTTGTCAGAAAGGATCGGATAAAGAGAACCAAATGGGAACCCCGGATCCTTTCCGAGTTGCTTCTTAAATGTTCTATAATCCCTAATGAAAGCGGGTAACCCGATCAGAAACGAGAAAAAAGCAACAGGATTGATGCCAATTTTGACCAGAAAGTGATAGAATTTTCTCATATTTAAAACTTTATGTAATACCGTGTTTTGATTTAAGATGATCTAATTTTTCAGATACCCGAACGTCCTGGAAAGTTTCTCATATAAGGATAAAAGTTCTTTTGATCCCTCATTAAGATTGTACTTGGTCAGTACGGCTTTTTTCCCATTTTCCCCCATTTGCATTGCGATTTTCGGGTTGTTCTTCAGATAGAGTATCTTTGAAGCTAAGTCTTCCGCATCTTCACTCCGGAATATGAGTCCGCTGTCATCTGCGTTGACAATCCTCACCTGTGGCTCGCAGTCGGAAACAATAATTGGTTTCCCGAAAAGACTGTATTGAAACATTTTGTTGGCAATTGTTGTTTCATGCTGCTCACTTTTAATTATTGGTGAAATGCCGACATCCGCATTTGTAAGATAGGAAGGTAATTCACTTAATTCAATCCATGGAATATAAATCAGGATTTCATTGTAGACCGGATTATTAAAGAAAGTGTCAAAATAATCTTTTTCAGAGTTATCCACAGGCCCGATGATCAGTAATTTAATGTCTTCTTTTTTTGACCGAAGCATACCGACAGCCTCAATAGCAGTAACAACCCCCCTGCGAATAGCCACTCCGCCAAAATAAACCACAAGAAAACTTCCTTTTGTTTCGATCACGTTTTTAATATAAGGCTGAGACAGCAGAAAATCTGTATCCGGCACATTCATATAAACGAATATATTTTCTGCTTTTAAAAACGCATACCGGTCAATTAACCGCTCTTTTAACACATCACACATTGTTACTATAAAATCGGAATGCCGAAGGTAAGCTCCTTCAAGTTTTTTCCATTTATATGGTTTGGCAATCATCCCCTTAAAAAAGTGCCTGGTCCATTCATAATTAACAACAGCGGCCGGGTAGTTTTCTTTTAAATCCACCACTAATTTCACTCCCGTTTTACACTTTGCCAGATATCCGCTTCGAGCCATGTATAAATCGGCAACATGGATGATATCAATCTTTTCCTTTCGAATAAACCTGACTATTTTGTTTTTCCAGAAATAATGGTACACAGGCAGTGAATTCATTATCCCAAATAAAAAGTTCTTCAGTTTTTTATTGATTTTCACGCGAGTCACACTGACACCTTCGACAAATTCTCTCTTTTTATAACTTCCATAATTAAAACAAAGAACCTTCACATCAAACCCTACCCTATAAAGTGCTTTTGCTTCATTCCTTACACGTGGATCATTATTATATTCGTTATCGACTATTAACCCGATCTTCATTTATTTTAATTTTAAAATCCAGATAGTCTTCTTCTGATCCTGATTAAGTTATTGTGTACAGGATCAAGACAAAGATTATAAATAAGTGAAATCATTCTCAATGAAGCTCTTGTTCCTACAGGATTATGTGTTCGGGCATCAATCAGGATATCTTTTAAATTTTGCTTAATCAATTCCATATCCCCATATTTAGTCGGTTTATTATCTTTAAACCATGGTTCGGTAAGCATTTCACGGTACTTATCTTCATGGGTATCCAATTCAATTATCTTTTCTATTACTTCTTCTTCATTTTTATA
>CAZUYY010000242.1:0-4753 GCA_964624935.1 uncultured Prolixibacteraceae bacterium | reverse complement strand
GCTGGCATTCCTTGGCTGGAATCCAGGAACTGAACAGGAGTTATTTACGCTTGATGAACTGATACAAGAATTCTCCCTGGAAAGAGTCGGGAAGCATGGCTCAAAATTTGATCCTGAAAAAGCCCATTGGTATAATCATCAATATCTGATAAAAAAACCGGAAGAGGAACTCATTGGCTTCTTAAAACAGGAACTTGGAAAGAGAAACCTACATTTTGAAGATCCATATATTTTTAGGGTGATTCATTTAATTAAAGAGCGGGCCATAGTGATCCCAGATCTTTGGCTTAATTCCTGGTTTTTCTTTATCCCACCAACGGAATATGATGAACAGATTGTTAAGAAGGTCTGGAATCCTGCATCTGTTGTTTCAATGCGCTTAGGATCGTTTCTTAGTGAGATTGCACAATTATCTGAATGGGATCATGATCCCATATATTCATTTATTCAGAGTTTCATTACCGGTAATGATATGAAGATGGGTGAATTGATGAATCCCTTGCGGCTGCTTATAGTTGGAAATAATCAAGGTCCCGGTATCATTGATATTGCAGCTATATTGGGAAAGGAAGAATTTCTGAAAAGAATTAAAACCGGTCTTGACAGAATGCCAAAATAATAACTCTTAGATAGAGGGTATTATCCATAAAAAATTTAATCCAACTGTTGATTTTCACGTATTTTGTAGTACATTTGAAACCCCAAAAATGTTGCGTTTAGTATAAATCATTGTTATTTTCATCTTTTCAATTCAGAATCATATGGCTATAAGAAAAGTAACGATTATTACCTTTCTTTTTGTTATTGGAATGTTCCTGCTGTCCGGTTGTAAAGAAAGTTCTGTCACGATACCTATCAGTTTGACTGATAAAGCAGGAAATATTTTCATTCAGATAGATACTGTTACCAAAAGTTTTGACGCCTATTCCCCGACAAAAATAACGAAGGGTCAGTTAAAAGGAATGTTTAATGATACCATACGTTCTGCGTTTAATTTTGCCATGACTACTGATCCGGTTTGGGATACCGCCTATCATCCCGCGGATACGATTATCTTCCTTCCTCATTATGCAGGCCACACAATAGCTGTACAAGCGACCGTTGACTTCACAAATTATACTTCTCCTTATCATTTTCTTCTTCTTGGGTTATCTTCAAAAGAATTGAGAGTCAACGCTTATGGCAAGCCAAGTATCTTGCTTACTTTGACTCCGACGGATTAAATAAAAACCCCCATAAACAATTTGTTTACAGGGTTTTAAATATGGTTGTCCGACCAGGGCTCGAACCTGGACTCTACTGATCCAGAGTCAGTTGTGTTACCAGTTACACCATCGGACAATTAAGCGGCAAAAATAGTCAGTTTATTTTAATTAACCGTCTGCTTTACTGTTTTTTTTCCATCTTCGCCCAAGAATCTTTAAGGGTGACAGTACGGTTAAAAATCAGGTGATTGGCAGAAGAATCCTTATCTACAGTGAAATAACCAAGTCTTTCAAATTGGAATTTATCTCCAGGAAGTGCATTTTTTACAGAGGGATCAAGGTATCCTTTACAAATCTTAAGAGAATCGGGATTGAGGTAGTCTTTGTAATCCTTTCCTTCTTTTGCATCATCCGGATTTTCTTTGTTAAAAAGCCGGTCATACAGCCTAATCTCAGCTTCCACCGCATGATTAATTGACACCCAGTGCAAAGTTCCTTTTACTTTACGGTTGCTTTGCGGCATCCCGCTCCGTGTTTCAGGATCATAAGTGCAATGGATTTCTGAAATTTCACCTGTCTGTGCGTTTTTAACGATACTTTCGCACTTAATGATATAAGCAGACCGCAAACGGACTTCCCCACCCGGAAACAGCCTGAAAAACTTCTTAGGAGGATCTTCCATAAAATCTTCACGTTCGATGAATATTTCCCTCGAAAAAGGAACATGCCGTTTTCCTTTGGATTCATCTTCCGGATTATTCACCGCCTCCATCTCTTCTACTGTTCCTTCAGGGAAGTTATCAATGATCATCCTGACCGGGTTAAGGACAGCCATAATACGACCGGCTCTTTTATTAAGATCCTCACGCAGGCAGAATTCGAGCAGGCTTACATCAATCACATTGTCCCGTTTTGCAACTCCGATGGTATCGGCAAAATTTCGTATTGATTCCGGTGTAAAACCTCTTCTTCGCAATCCGCAAATGGTTGGCATTCTGGGATCATCCCAGCCATTGACGTTATTTTGCTGTACCAGTTCGAGAAGTTTTCTTTTGCTCATTACTGTGTAACTCAGATTCAGACGTGCAAACTCAATCTGCCGGGGTGTATAAATCCCTATTTCACGGATGAGCCATTCATAAAGGGGCCGGTGAACTTCAAATTCAAGGGTACAGATGGAATGTGTAATCCGTTCAATGGAATCAGACTGGCCGTGTGCAAAATCATACATCGGGTAGATACACCATTTATCTCCCGTACGATGATGGTTTGCATGGAGAATGCGATAGAGAACAGGGTCGCGCATTTGCATATTGGGAGATGCCATGTCGATCTTTGCTCTCAGCACTTTTGATCCATCCGGAAATTCTCCGGCTTTCATCCTGGCAAACAGATCAAGATTCTCACCCACAGATCTGTTGCGATATGGACTTTCTTTTCCCGGGTGGGAAGGTGTTCCACGGGTATCACTGATCTCTTCTGCACTCATATCGCAAACATAGGCTTTTTCTTTTCTGATCAGGATCTCTGCATATTCATAAAGCTGATCGAAATAATCAGAAGCATAGAAAAGGCGGTCTTCCCAATCAAATCCAAGCCATTTGATATCTTCCATGATCGAATCGACGTATTCAACATCTTCCTTCACCGGGTTGGTATCATCAAACCGTAAATTGGTCTTGCCATTATACTTTTTCCCCAGTCCGAAATTCAGGCAGATCGATTTAGCATGGCCAATGTGAAGATAACCATTCGGTTCGGGGGGAAAACGGGTATGAACTCTGCCTTCGTTGACATTGTTTCGTAAATCTTCTTCAATAATTTCTTCAATGAAGTTCAACGATCTTTCACTTTTTTCTTCCGGTATTTTTTTTTCTTCCATTATATTAATGATAATAGTATTCGTGCCGCTGCAAACTTACTGAAAATTAAGTAATCGGTGAGCAGGGTTCGCGGGAAATTGATAATTTCGCTTTCTAATACACACAGGAGATGGGAAAAATTCTTTTGGAAGGCATGGAATTTTATGCTTACCATGGTCACTATAAGGAAGAGCGGATCATTGGTACAAAATTTATCGTTGATCTTGAGATTGAATTTGAAAGTGGTATCGCAGAACGTTCAGATCAATTGAACGATACAATTAATTATCAGGAAATTTATCAACTGGTAATAAAGGAGATGGAGATCAATGCTCACCTTATGGAGAGTGTGGCGCGGCGTATTCTGGATGCCATTAATCAGATGTTCCCACAAGTAAAATCGGTACAGGTTAAAATATCAAAGATCAATCCTCCATTAGGCGGAAAAGTGAAACAGGTAAGCTTCATTTTGGCAAACTGATTTTTTTTCTATCTTTGCAGCCCTTAAAAGGGTATCGTGGCCGAGTGGTCAGGCAGAGGTCTGCAAAACCTCGTACAGCGGTTCGACTCCGCTCGATACCTCCCGACCCGTTCTTTTTTCCCGGACGGGTTTTTTTTATTATTTTTGTTTGACAATCAAATGATCTATGGAAAAAAGGCCGACCCTGTATTTTTTCATTCTCTTGTTTTCTGTATCGCTTTTGTATGGATATGTTGAAATTTTTTTCAAATACCCCAGTCATCATCATTTGTGGAGGCAATCGGATTGCCTTTCACTAACGATGAACTATTATAAGGAAAATCTGAACTTTTTCACTCCTGCTATTCACTGGGTCGGGGACAAGGATGGAAGAACAATAAGCGAATTCCCCATCATTTATTACACAGTTGCTCAATTGTGGAAGGTTTTCGGTCATTATGAAACTATTTTCCGGTTGATCAATATTCTGATCGTCTTTTCAGGATTGTATTGTCTGTTCCGGTTCACCCTTGAATTTCTTTCGGATGGTTTCTGGGCAGTGTTTATTCCTATATTTTTATTCAGTTCTCCGATTCTTGCCTATTATACAAACAATTTCCTGGCAGATGCCCCGGCACTTGGATTGTCGATAACCGGCGGATATTTTTTCTGGAAAGCATTCTCGAGGCCTGAGAAACGGTGGTTTTATCTCGCTCTCGGGATGTTTCTTCTGGCCGGTCTTATTAAAATTTCTTCTCTGATACTTTTTATTTCTTTGTTTATAATTCATCTGTATCTGATCTTTTTCCAACGGAAAGAAAAAAACTGGTTTACTAAAGTTTTCCGTTTATTGCCCTACTTCGTGGTTGTACTCCTGATATTTTCATGGTATCGTTATGCAGCATATTATAATAAGCATAACCTTTCCGGCATCTTTCTTCAGGGATTATTACCTGTCTGGTCAATCAACGGAGCTACAATTAAAAGTATGTGGATCACTTATTGTAAGGATATGATCCCTGCTTATTTTCCACTGGCAGGATTATATTTTGATCTGCTTGTCTTTATTTGTTTGTTTTTCCTGTACAAGTATGTCAACCGGTTTTTTCTGTTCCTTAACCTGTTATTGTTCCTTGGGTGTTTAAGCCTGCTGATCTTGTTTTATCAGGCATTGACAATACATGATTATTATTCGATAAATTCTTTGATCTTTATTCCTTTTCCAT
>CAZUYY010000241.1:0-4803 GCA_964624935.1 uncultured Prolixibacteraceae bacterium | reverse complement strand
TGATGGAGTGAAAAGATAATTTACGATTTACGATATTGGATTTACGATTTCATTTACGATCTACGATTTTGGATTTACGATTATTTGTGAGTAAAAACGACTCATGAATTGCATCAGACTTTAGACTGGGGGGTAAGGAAACCCACAAAAATATTGGACTTTAGTCCAAAACAAAAACACTTTTGGACTAAAGTTCTGGTTGATATGCACCATTGTACCCCCGCGCTAAAGCGCAGGGTAATTCATATTGGTCTTAGCACATCAAAAAATGAATTAGCCAACACTCAATACCCAAAATTTAATACCCAAATGAGGATTTTTATTAATTTTGCTTTATGAAATTCGTGACTTATCTTGTTTTCCAATTCTATATTTTTCTATTAAGTTTAATGCCTTTCAGGGTGTTGTATTTTTTTTCCGATGGGATTTATTTTCTGTTATATAGACTCTTGGGGTACCGGAAGAAAGTTGTATTTCGTAATCTCAGGAATTCGTTTCCTGAAAAATCAGAGAAAGAGTTAAAAATAATTGCCGGGAAATTTTATCATCACCTTTGTGATATTCTGGTTGAAAGCATGAAGGCTTTTTCCATGAAGGAGGAATCTGTTGTTAAAAGGTATGAATATGAAAATACAGGCTTCCTTAATGACCTTTATGGACAAGGCAAATCAGTTATTTGTGTGGGAGGCCATTACAACAACTGGGAGTGGTCGGGGATTGCATCCGGTACACAAATAAAACACCGGCCGGTTGGGTTTTACAAACCTCTTACAAATAAGCTGGTCGATGATTATGTTCAGAAAACGAGAGTAAGAGGAAGGTCGTTATTAGTTTCTATCTCAAATACATTAGCAGTGTTCAATAAGGATTATGGTGAACCCGCCATCTTTTATATGGTAGCCGATCAGAGTCCATCGAACGTTAGATTGGCTTACTGGGTGAAATTCCTGAACCAGGATACAGCGGTATTACATGGACCGGAAAAATATGCCAGGCTGCTCAACTTACCGGTCGTCTTTGCTTGTCCGCAGAAAATCAAACGAGGACATTATAAGGTGAAATTCTCTATGCTTGTTGAAGACCCCTCAAAAACAAAAACCGGTGAGATCACCACGATCTATATGAATGCTTTAGAAAAGATTATCCGTGAAAAACCTGAGTATTATCTCTGGTCACACCGGAGATGGAAGCACAAAAGGGAGAATTAGGTATTGGGTATTGGGTATTGGGTATTGGGTATTGGTTGTTGGGTGTTGGGTATTGGTCAATTGATAATTGATAATGGGAAAGTTATAATTCAATTCTTAATTTTTCATTTTTCATTTTTCATTTTTCATTTTTATAGAAGGCCTCCGTTATAGTATATCGCCAGTTGGGCGTCATAGAATTTATTGATCGTGGTTTTTTTCTGGTTCTCCAGATTTGTCAGTTCACCTGTTAGAAAATCCACTTTGATGCGGTCGCCATTTTTCAGATCCACTTTTTCGAGATTGGCAGGATTATAGGTCAGGATGGGCATGGCTGCGTTGATAGCATTCCGCTCGTAGATGGCGCCGTAGGATTCTGCAAGAATACAGCTAATCCCCAGGGAAAGGAAACAATCAACGGCTTGCTGACGTGAACTGCCAGCACCGAAGTTCTTGTTCGTGATGACAATATCCCCAACCTTTGCTTTTTTTGAAAAATCTTCAAAGCCCTTCAGGTTATCAAATGTATATTGTCCCATTTCCCTAATGTCGGTCATAGCCAGGTAACGGTTGTGAAAGATCATGTCAGTATCGATATCATCTTTTGGGATGATCCAGACATTGCCCTCCACGACTGTCGGCTTCTCTGTCTTCACTCTTTTTTCGTGATGCGTGACACGTGACACGTGACGCGACTCAGTAAAGGTTGCTGGTTTCAAAGGGATTTGGTCTGTCGTCGTAATATATCCTGCAATGGCTGATGCAGCCACAATTGCGGGTGATGCCAGGTAAACCGATCCTTTTCCCTGCTTTCCCTCGAAGTTACGGTTACCTGTGCTGATGGTCACTTCTCCCGGGCCATTCTGGCCTATCTGTCCTGCTGCACAACCTGCACAACCCGCATTGGAGACCATCGCGCCCGATTCTTTAAAGATCCGGATGATACCCTCATCCAATGCCTGTTTCCAGATAGCATCTGTTGCGGGGACGATCTTCAGGACAACGCCGGGGGCTACATTCCTTCCTTTCAGAATGGAAGCTGCTATCCGAAGGTCTTCAATACGGCCATTGGTGCAACTTCCTATGAAAGCGGAGTCGATCTTTATTTTCTTTATATCGTTCACTGAAATGTCATCATGAGGATGACCGGGTTTTGCAACCATCGGAACGAACCTGCTTATATCAATGTCGAAATTTTTTTTATAAACTGCATCCGGATCGGCTACAACGGCCTTGTACTGTTTTCCGGTAAGTTCTTTCAATTCATCGAGCACAGCCGGGGTGGGGGAGAAGAATAGAATAATTGCTCCCATTTCTGTCGCCATGGAAGATATGGTAATACGATCGGATAAGGTAAGTTTATCCACAGCCTTACCCTGAATTTCAACAGAAAACCCGAGGAGCTTATTTGCACCGAAGATTGATAATAAATTCAACACAATATCTTTAGCCGAAACATTCTCCGGTTTTATACCGTTGAGATTCAGCCGGATGGAGGCAGGAACCTTAAACCAGACAAAGCCCTTTGCCCAGGCGGCCGCTATATCCTGATCCCCCATACCTTGTCCGAAGCACCCGATGGATCCCAGGATATTGGCATGTGAGTCAGTGGAAACAAATGTACATCCCGGCCATACAAGCCCGTTGTCGATGGCAAGATGAGTACCGATCCCCATGTCCACATCATAGATCCGGATGTTGTTTTCGCGGGCATATTGCCTGCAGAAATGCTGGTTTTGTGCATATTTCTGATCGGAACCACCGGGGTTGCAATCGAAAGTAAAAATAGTCTTTGAAGGATCCTGAACACTAAGACCATTGTCGACCATATTTTTTACCACATTGGCCCCGCCAAAATCACGTGCAGCACGGACATCGATCAATACATCCACAATATCACCCGGTTTAACTACCTTTTGATCAGAATGGGAAGAAATGATTTTTTCAATTAGATTCATCTATATCAATTTACGATTGGACGATTTACGATTTACGATTGAATTGTCAGATTTACGATTAACGATTTTTCCTATAACCTCAAATTCTTCTGCATTCTAAATTCCTGCATTCTGCATTCCTGTATTCTTCATTTTTCATTTTTCATTTCTTCACTTAAGTCTTTCGCGGAAGGGTTCAAAGGCCATGAAATCGGCATGATGGACGATGTAAGCTTCGACTGTACGTTTTACCATATCGCCTTCACCTGCATGGGTGGCTATAATATGACAAACTGCGGCAGGGACACCACATTGCTCGGCAAGCGACACGCCTGAGAATGGATGCCGAAGGTACTTTCCATACTTTCCCTGGATTGATTTGCCATCTTTGTCAAGTTCATATTCGAGTAATTTTCCGACATCGGCAAGGATTGATCCTGAAATCAAAATGTCCATATCAACGGGCAGATCGTCTTTAAAGAATTCATTCATCTTCATGCCTGCCTCCCTGGCAATATGAACCACACAGCGCTTGTGAGACATAAAAGAGACCTTCAAATCCGGCCCGGCCAACAAGGTGAAAGGTATCTTTTGCAGGTCCTCCGGGGTAAGGACACTCTTCTTCAGTGCCAGTTCCCATGTTTTAGCTGTCTTTTCCCGTAGAACCGGATCATGGATCCACATAAGTTCCGGCCAAAGTTCTAGTATTTGATTGGTCATTTGTTGTTTTATTTAATTAAGGAATCCACTCCCAGCCCCTCTTTATCATCAAAACCCCACCCCCAGCCCCTCCCCCAAGAGGGAGGGGAGTTTAGTGACGTATAATTATCAATTGTCAATTATCAATTGCTCAGTTTTGCGATAATCGCATTTGTCATTTGTTCCGTTGTTGCGGCGCCCTTGCTGAATACGTCAGGTTTTCCGGGTAGTTTCAGCATGTCATATGTCTTTACTTTTCCTTCCAGTACAACTGTTGCGACGGCATCATAGATCCTCTTTGCTTTTTCATTCTCACCCAGGTGTTCAAGCATCATGCAGGCAGAAAGGATCATTGCGATCGGATTTACAATAGATGGATTGAAATCTGCATACTTTGGTGCAGAACCATGGGTAGGCTCGAAAACAGCCACTTCGGGGCCTATGTTTGCGCTGCAGGCAAACCCGAGCCCGCCAACTAATCCGGCAAAACCATCGGAGACTATATCCCCGAACATATTACCGGCAACAATCACAGGATAGGTTTCAGGATTCTTGGTAAGCCACATCATCTGTGCATCTATGTTGGTATTCTGGACTTTGATTCCGGGGTATTCATTCTTTGACATATCCTGCGCAATCTTCAGCATCATACCTGATGTCTCACGGATCACATTGGGCTTTTCACATACCGTCACAGTATCGAAACCCTTTGCATGGGCATATTCAAAAGCAGCCTTCACGATCCTTGTTGTGTACTTTTTTGTGAAGATCCTGGTGGAAACAGCCAGTTCCGGCCGCGGGCACCATGCAAAATTTTCCCTGAATTTCTTATGGGTCATCAGTGCATCATATACCTGGTCAGGAGGATTGGTCCATTCCACACCCCCATACAATCCTTCAGTATTCTGACGGAAGATCATCGTGTCGACCACCGGTTCTTCAATCGTGTTATTCGGTCCGCGGCGGATGAAATTCAAGGT
>CAZUYY010000240.1:0-4819 GCA_964624935.1 uncultured Prolixibacteraceae bacterium | reverse complement strand
TTTCGTCAGCGAGATCACACCCATCCTGTTTGATCCGGAAATAGCGCCAAAAAGGGTTAATCAGGATCCCAAGGTTGATATGATCGCAGCTTCATCAACTAACTTTTATGAAGGAGTGACCCAGAAAGAAGCGGAAGACTTTTATATGGATCTTCGCAATAACGCAAGGAAAACAGGCCAGGATACGCTCATCGCCTTTGGACTGAATTCAAAGCTAATAAAAGAGAACGGTAAGATTATCGAAAAGCCTTACCGGGTCAGCGGATTATACTCCGGCGCCATAGAAAAGATTGTATTCTGGCTCAACAAAGCCCTGAATGTGGCTGAGAATCCCGATCAGCGTGCAGTAATTTCAAAACTCATTGAATATTACAGGACCGGTGATCTGAAAACATGGGACGAGTATAATATTCTTTGGGTGAAAGATCAGACCTCAGGGGTTGATTTTATCAATGGCTTTATTGAAGTCTATGGGGATCCTCTTGCCAAAAAAGGAACCTGGGAAGCCATGGTCAATTTCAAAGATGTGGAAGCTACAAAACGCACAGAGACCCTTAGCCGGAATGCACAGTATTTCGAGAATAATTCCCCCGTTGATCCAAAATACAGAAAAAAAGAGGTCAAAGGAGTCACAGCGAAAGTCATTACCACGGTACAGTTAGGTGGCGACAGCGATCCTGCGACACCTATCGGGATCAACCTGCCAAATGCACAATGGATCAGAAAACAATATGGTTCAAAATCGGTGACCTTAGATAATATAACCTATGCTTATGACCAGGCATCCTTGGGAAACGGATTCCTCGAAGAATTTGCCGCATCACAGGAAGAGATTGATCTTTCAAAAAAATTCGGTTACCTGGCAGGTAATCTGACCACTGACCTTCATGAGTGCCTTGGACATGGTTCGGGGCAAATGATGAAAGGCGTAGTGAGCGAATCTTTGAAAAATTATCATTCGACCATCGAAGAAGCCCGCGCCGATTTATTTGCACTTTATTATATCATGGATAAAAAAATGATTGAACTTGGGTTGATCCCCTCTGACGATGTGGCAAAAACCGAATATGATTCTTTTATACGCAATGGATTGATGACACAACTGGTCAGAGTTCATTTAGGCAAGGATGTGGAAGAAGCTCATATGCGCGACCGTTCTCTTATCGCACACTGGGTATATGAAAAAGGCAAGGGAAATAACATAATAGAACAATTTCAGAAAGATGGCAAAACCTTTTTCAGGATCAATGATTACAATGAATTGCGAATCCTTTTCGGACAGTTACTTGGTGAGATCCAACGTATTACTTCTGAAGGAGATTATCAGGCAGCCAAGGACCTTGTAGAATGTTATGGCGTTAAAATTGATCAGCAACTGCATAAAGAAGTCCTTGACCGCTATGCAAAACTGAACATTGCACCTTACAGCGGGTTTATCAATCCTATGCTGACTCCGGTAATGGATAACGGTATGATAAAGGATATCAAGATTACTTATACGGAAGATTTTGCTTCACAAATGCTCAGGTATTCAAAAGACTTTTCATTTCTTCCTGCAAGATAGAATTATTGAAAAGATCATTGAAAAAACATGAAGAACCGGGTTGTTTATCTGATACTGATTTTAGGATTTATTGTTCCAATCTGTTCTGCGGCACAATCCCATTATCCGAAAAATTATTTCCGGTCACCGGTTGATTTTCCGATCATGCTGGCCGGTGGTTTTGGGGATGTCCGTCAAAACCATTTTCATTCCGGCATTGATATCCGTACGGGAGGAGAAGAGGGCAAGCCGGTTTATGCCGTTGCCGACGGATATGTTTCAAGGATCAACATCTCATCGACAGGTTTTGGTAAAGCGATTTATATCACGCATCCCAATGGGTTTACTTCTGTTTATGGCCATCTGAAAAAGTTAAATGGCGCGATCGGGAACTGGATCAGGGAACAGCAATATAAGAAGGAATTATTTGAGATCGATACTCCGGTTGACCCGGGAGTACTGGTCGTGAAAAAAGGCGATGTGATTGCTTATTCAGGTAATACCGGTCTTTCAGAAGGTCCCCACCTGCATTTCGAGATCCGTGATGCAGCCACACAAGAGATTATTGATCCGATCCTGTTTGGTTTACCTTTTAAAGATAGTACCCCACCAAGGATCTATAATGTCAGGATCTATCCTTTTGACATGAACAGCATGGTGAATTTTTCCCATAGTCCTGTCACACTTGCAGTGACCGGAACCGGGAATGGATGCAAAGTGATTTCAAAAGATACAGTTAAGGTTTCGGGCAACATTATTTTTGGGATCCAGGCAGTGGATTTCAGCAATGATACAGGATCCAGAGATGGCATCACGTCCATTGAGCTATTTGTGGATACTGTTTGTTATTTTACCCAGAAGATCGAGCGGTTTGCTTTTGCCGAGACCCGGTATGCCAATGCTGTACTTGATTATCCTCAGGTTGTCAAAAATGGTCAACGCATAATGCGTTCCTATATCGCCCCCAACAATAAGTTATCTATGTATGGGAGGAATAAAAATAATGGGACAGTGTATTTTGCAGATGCAAAGGCTCATAAAATGCTCTATGTTTTAAAGGATGCTTTCGGCAATACTTCAAGACTTACTTTCTGGGTTAAAAGCCATCAGCCTGCATCAGATGTTATGGTGGAAAGTAAAAAATTAAAAGGAACCTTGCTGGTTTGCGGGAAAAGTGATCATTTTAGCGCAGACGGCATTACGTTTGACCTTCCTGCCGATGCCCTTTATGAAGACCTGGATTTTATCTATTCATCATCACCCGCCATTCATGGCAGTTATTCACCAGTTTATCGCCTGCAGAATGACCTTGTTCCGATCCATTCAGCCTGTACATTATCAATTAAGAGTGATGGTGTTCCGAAGGCCCTGATCGCCAAGGCTCTGATCGTTAAAGTGGAGCCAAATGGACATTTTGCCGGAAGGAGCAGTAAACAGGAAAATGGCTTTATTACTACCCAGGTACGCGAATTCGGAAATTATACTATTGCAATTGATACAGTTCCCCCGTTAATCAGACCGGTGAACGTCATGCAGAATAAAAATGTAAGTAAACAGCAGACCCTTTGCTTTAAAATTTCCGATAATCTCTCGGGTATCAAATCATACCGGGGAACCCTCAACGGGAAATGGATCCTGATGGATTTTGACGCCAAGAGCAACCTTCTGGTCTATAGTTTTGATGACAGGATCAGGCCCGGGAAGAACACTTTCCGGTTGGCTGTCAGGGATGCTGTTGGAAATGAAACAGTTTACCAAACCATCCTGACCCGATAAACCGATCTTTTATTTATCTTTGTAACATGCAAGAAACCATCCTTATCCTTGATTTCGGTTCCCAATATACTCAGTTGATTGCACGGCGTGTGCGGGAATTAAACGTTTATTGTGAGATCCATCCTTACAATAAAGTCCCTGAAATAACGAAATGGATCAAAGGAGTGATCCTTTCCGGATCACCATTTTCTGTGAGGGATAAGAACTCACCTGCACCGGATCTTTCTGCCTTCAGGGCAAAAGTCCCTATACTGGCAGTTTGTTATGGCGCACAATATATAGCACAACTTGATGGCGGTGAAGTGAAAGCTTCAGACAGCCGGGAATACGGACGGGCAAATCTTTCATTCATTGAGGAATCCAGTCCATTAATGAAGGGGATGTCAGATGGCAGTCAGGTATGGATGTCACATGGAGATACCATCATAAAGACGCCTGCTTCCTTCAGAATTGTTGCTGGAACCCCGGATGTGGAAGTAGCCGGATTTTCTGTTAACGGGGAACAAACCTATGGTATCCAGTTTCATCCTGAAGTTTATCATACGACCGAAGGCACTATTCTTCTGAGAAATTTTTTGATCAGTATTTGCGGATGTTCCGCTTCCTGGACACCGGAGTCATTTATTGAATCTACAATTGATTGGCTGAAAGGGAAGATAGGCGATGATAAAGTTGTCCTTGGATTATCCGGAGGCGTTGATTCAACTGTTGCCGGAGTATTGCTTCATCATGCTATCGGACAGAGCCTTCATTGCATCTTTGTCAACAACGGACTTCTCAGGAAAAATGAATTTCAGCGGGTCCTGGATTCCTATCAGCACATGCATCTGAATGTTAAAGGCGTGGATGCATCTGACCTTTTCCTGGATGCTTTAGAAGGCGTTTCTGACCCCGAAAAGAAAAGAAAGATTATTGGGAAAACATTCATTGATGTTTTCGAGTCGGAAGCCCGGAAGATCAGGGACATTCATTGGCTGGCACAGGGAACTATATATCCTGATGTGATTGAGTCTATGTCGGTTAACGGTCCTTCTGCTACTATTAAATCTCATCATAACGTGGGTGGACTTCCCAAACATCTTAATCTTAAAATAGTCGAACCCCTAAAAAGTCTTTTCAAAGATGAAGTCAGAAGGGTAGGGAGAACTTTAGGGATCGATAATGAGCTTATCAGCAGGCATCCTTTCCCTGGTCCCGGCCTGGCAGTTCGTATACTTGGAGAGATCACCCGGGAGCGGGTAAAGATCCTTCAGGAGGTTGATGATATTTTCATCAGTGGATTGAGAAATAATAATTTGTATGACTCTGTCTGGCAGGCCTTCTCGGTGCTTCTGCCGATACGGACTGTAGGAGTAATGGGTGATGAGCGAACCTATGAGAATGTCGTCAGCCTTCGTGCCGTGACTTCCACCGATGGTATGACTGCGGACTGGGCGCAATTGCCTTATGACGTTCTTGCACGAATCTCCAATGAAATAATAAATAAAGTAAGAGGGGTGA
>CAZUYY010000239.1:0-4839 GCA_964624935.1 uncultured Prolixibacteraceae bacterium | reverse complement strand
GCCAGTTCAACGGCTGCATCTGCTTTCAGACATGCGTCGTGTGCAGCTTCTATATCTTCTTCGTCAGCGCCGTTAATGGCTTTGCTGTTTTGGGCCTGCGCTCCTGCCAATGCTGCCCTTGCCTGAGCGAGTTTTGCTTCTATTTCAGGACTTTTCAGAGAAAATAATAACTGTCCCTTTCTTACCTCATCTCCTTTATGAACGGGAAGGCTGTCTATACGGCCTATTATTTTTGAGGCTACCTTGACCTGGGTAGCGTCAACTTCTCCCTGGACTTCCAATGGCTTCGTCCTGCTGATCACAATGATTGAATATATCAGGAAAATCACCAATGCTAAAACACCTGTTGCTGCCGGGATGATTCCCTTTGTTTTAATGATTTTTTTCACTTGTTTGGATTTTTTAATTATTTCTTATTGATGATAGTTTTCTGTTTTGACCCCCGGTCTTTTAGAATACTGAGTAAAATCCTGGGGAACTCCGGCAATTTCAAGCATTCTTGCCAGGGTCAGGTCAAAGTTGTACAACGCTTCCAACCGTTCAATCCTGACCTTTGCCAGGGCTAAGCGTGCATCTACAACCTCGGTGGAATTTGTGATATCCTGGTGAAACTCCTGCTCGCGGGCTGTCAGGTATTCATCAGCATATTTTTGAGCTGATTCAAGTTCAATAAGTTGTTCGTGATACATATTTAATTCATGGTACAATTTATCGATAAGAGTACCAACATCAGATTTTGCTTTTTCCTGGACTTCTTCCACCTCTTTTGTCTGAAAAGAAGCAGCTTTAACCTTATTAAATCTTGCGGTCCAATCAAATAAGGTCCATTTCAGGCCGATTCCCACGATCCACTGAGGTGCATAAGGCGACAGGTCTTTATTTACAATGTCATATGTTCCCTGCAGTGCAACTGTCGGATAATAGTTGGCTTTTTCAGCCCTGTAGCCTTGTATGGATAACTGCCTTTTTATTTCGACCTGTTTCAGCAAAGGGTTATTATCCCGTGCAAGTTCAACAAAGTGGTTTTCAGTCTCAATGGAATCGAGATAGAACAAATCTGATGCCGGTTCAATCCGGGTAGTGTCATCCATGACTAGCGTACTTTGTAGTGCCTGGTTAAGAATATCTGCAGATTGCCTGGCATTGCTTAGCTCTCTGGTTGCCTGTGCCTGAAATACAAGGGCATGCAGAACATCCGTATGTGCAATTAACCCTTCATTTTCCATTTTTTCAGCATCTTCAAGGTGTTGTTGCAGACCAGTCAGTACTTCACTTCGCACGATCACAGCCTGCTGTGCCAGGCATAACCCATAATACCGTTCCACAAGCTCTGTAATTACTTCACCTTCCTTCTCCCTTGAGTTTTCTCCGGCATCCCGTTTACCGATGTTTGCAGCTATATTTGCAGCCAGGATCTTTCCTCCTGTAAACAGAGGCCATTGGAATGTGGCAGCGACGGTTCCGAATTGTTTTTTTTGTAACATCTCATCCCAGTTTGCATTTTCAATTCCTTCCAGGCCCTGAGCCAGTTTTCCACGTATGACCTGTGTGGCAATATCGTCTGTCAAACCAGGCACATCGCCAAATTTTCCGTATTGGCTCAACGTCTGATAAAGTGGGACAATGGCATCTTTCACACTTGTAAGATCCAACTGGACAGGATCCGACATGGCCATATAATCAGCCGAGATCCCGATATTCGGAAAATAAAGGCTTTTGGCTGCATTGGCTTCCTGATCCTTTTGTTTCTGAAAGTACTGGGCTTGTTTTAAAGCATGGCTTTTCTGGCAGGTGATTTCCAGTGCCTGATCAAAACTCAATTTTCTGAGTGCTGAAGGTCCTGTTGCACTTGCTTTTGTAATATCCAGGAGCACAAGGATCAGAATGAGAATCCACCATTGATTTTTCGCATTCATTTGTTCTTCTTTTTAGTCATAAAATTTTTACCTTCCGGTAACCATATAATTCTGAATTATAAACTACCTTTTTCTGATTTTTCATAATTCACTGTTTTCTTTTTTAATGGCACTAACACAAACTTTAAGTACCCTTTGAATTTCTTTTTCACCCAATACCGTCCTGTTGAAAAGACTTTTGAACCTCAGATTGATGAACTCTATCGGATAGGTAAACCCCAGCAAAAAGATCTCCTCTTCATCGATTGATTTGCTGATCTCTTTTGTGGCAAGGCCTTTTTCTTTAATCCTTTTACAGAGATCAAGAATGCGTTTACGCTGGGAGTCCTGTAATTTAAAATTGTAATCATGCATCAGGACAAAGAGAAATTTTACCCTCTCCGGGTATTTGTTGGCTGTTTTAAACAACACCCGGATTAGTTGTTCGAAAATATCCCTGACTGAATGCAAATCACTAAGAAATTCTTCCAGTTTGTCGATCAACTCGTTCAGATTACTGAATAAAAGGTCGTCAACGAGTTCTGTTTTTCCCTTATAATACCGGTAAAGATAACCTTCAGCCACACCTGCTTTTTTTGCGATCTCAGAAATAGAAGCGCCTCCGAATCCTTTATTTACTACCATTTCGATGGTGGTATTCCGGATCCGTTCAATCTTGGTTTCATCAATTAATCGTGCCATATTTATAATTTGAGTGAATGTTCATTCATTTAAGTCGGCAAAAGTAATTATTATTCTGAATTGTCAGAAAAAAAAATGCCAAATATTTTCATTAACATCCATGTCATTGTTTTACAATTAATTATGGCTTTTAAAAAATTAACCTTCAGATAACATCAGACTCAATTCTAAAACTACCTTTGCAAAAAATTATAAGATACCTATGAAAAAGCAATCTGTTTTCATTATTGCACTGTTCCTGATGGCACTGCAATATTCTTTTGCCCAAACCAAATCCAATGAATATAAGGTAATCAAGACCATTCCGGTAGAAGGAACAGGTGGATGGGATTATCTTACAGTCGACAGTCCGGGTCAGCGATTATTTATCTCTCACGGCACTTGTGTGGATGTGTTGGATCTGAAAACAGATAAAGTCGTTGGCCAGGTTCCTAATACTATCGGCGTCCATGGAATTGCCTGTGTTCCTTCTCTTCACAAAGGTTTTATATCGGCTGGCCGGCTTGATTCGGTGGTCGTATTCGACCTGAAAACATTGAAGGTACTTGCCAGGATAAGTACCGATAAAAATCCTGATGGAATACTGTATGATCCCTTCAGCAACCGGATATTCACCTTCAATGGCAGAGGTCATTCAGTAACAGCAATTGATGCTAAAACAAATGAAGTTGTCGGAACATTGACGGTTTCCGGCAAACCGGAAGCCGCAGTCACTGACGGAAAAGGCAAAATATTCTGCAACATTGAGGATAAATCAACGGTTGTGAAATTCGATGCAAAGACCTTAAAGATTGAAGCTGAGTGGCCCCTTGATCCGGGTAAAGAACCATCCGGGCTTGCTTTTGATGGTAAGAACAACCGTCTGTTTTCTGCTTGCAGCGATTCAAAGCAAATCGTTGTTATGGATGCTTCGAATGGAAAGATCATAGCCACTTTGCCAATGGGTGAAGGCTGTGACGGTATTATTTTCAGTCCTCAGGATCACAATGCAATTTCAGCCAATGGGGAAGGAACTCTTACTGTGGTGCACCAGGATAGTCCCGACAAATATAAAGTTATTCAGACAGTCCAAACGCGTAAAAGTGCACGGACAATAGCTTACGATGAAACAACCGGCAAAATCTATTTGTCATCTGCTGACATAACCACGGATAATGGCAAAAAGACCATTGCCCCCGGGTCATTTAAGATCATAGTAGTTTCTAAGTAAAAGATTTAGTGTCAAACTTCTAATCGCGCAACTACCGATAAACTTCCAGGATCTCTGCATTTGTTCCTTTAGCTTTTGCAGGGTCGGTAAATCCTAATGAATTCGTTGGATGATTTTCCCTGAAAAATAGGGGTAGAATATACTTTTATATTATTTTTCACTTGATTCCGTATTACTTTTTGAAAGATAGACGATTAATGGGATTATTATCCTATAGTCATGAAACCAAACATTGTCGCAGAAAAATCATCGGCTTTTGCTGTCCGTATCGTGAATCTGACACGCTATCTTAAGAAACACAAGGTTGAAGCACTTTTGATCAATCAATTATTAAGAAGTGGGACATCTATTGCAGCGAATGTACAGGAAGCGATTGTTGCCATCTCAAAAAATGAGTTTTCTGCTAAAATCTCAATTTCGTTGAAAGAAGCGAAAGAAACCAGCTTTTGGCTTAAAGTACTTTTTGATACAAAGACAATTTCGCAGAAAGAATATGAATCTGTTGCTAATGATTGTCTGGAACTAGAAAAAATTCTTTTCCCGATACTGAAAACGGCCAGAATAAACAAAAGGTAAGAAAATGATTAAAGAACGGCTGTAATTCACCAGAAAAGTTTTATGCTCAATTGACATCTATGATTGATTCGTCCATCTCTGCAGTTTTTGAATCTCTTCGGCAATTCCCCATTTCTTCTTGGCAAGCACCGGTTGAACATATTGAATACAAGCTGCAGGAACTTACTTCTGTGGTGGAGGAAGAATCAGTCATCTATAATGAACGAAGTTGCAAGTACTCAAATCATCGCCATTTCAAATTATTCACAAATTGTTATTTAGAGGGTTTTAATGAAACGCTCTCTCTTATGTTCGGACAATGTATCCGGCTCGCTGCTGTGAAATATGCCGAGGTCTGGCTCCATGTGATCTCTGATTCCATTGGCCGACTGGAGTTGAAATATAAATTTATACAGCAGACGATGCAGATAGCTTTAGTCCCTCCAAACCAGATGCCGGTACCGAGCTGGAAATGTA
>CAZUYY010000238.1:0-4839 GCA_964624935.1 uncultured Prolixibacteraceae bacterium | reverse complement strand
CCCCCGAGGGATACATCTCCGTAAGAATCATTTCCAAAAGTCAGAAGAGAGCTTGAGCCTGTAACATCAAGTGGCAATGTTGATGACCAGAGGTGGGTCACGGGGTCAAATTCCGAATAAAAAACCCCTGTATCAGCCCCTATTGCTTTTTCATAGCCAACATAAGAATCAGTACCCTCCACAGGATTGGAACAGCTATCTGATGCCAATATCACCGTATCCCGCGAAGCTCCTTTGAACGATATTTTTCCATCCCTTTCCCAGGAAAAGTCTTGCGTATCCCCGAAATTAAGGCTCCTTTCATTCAGGGATGTCCGGATGAAAGGAAATGGGCCGAGGACAGTTTCGTTCTTCATTAAAACAGAATAATAAAGGTCCCAGTTGCCATTCATATCGGTCTCATAACTATAATAAAAGAGTGTATCCCCTGACCCTCTCTTAAATACTCTTGGGTGTTTAAAATGAGCATTTGCCAGGCCTGCCGCGATAAAAGGGATCGACATAGTCGTGAGGTTACGGGCATAAATAGCGGTCGAAAGCAGATCTGACGATCGCTCCCACAACATGTACAAGGTATCCGACTGAATGATCCCCGGAAGAATAGATAAAGAAGCATTGACATTGTTTGTCAGTGAATCTGTCAGAGGGTAAGGAGCACCCCATGCATTCTGTGATTGTCCACTTGTAGCATATAACAGTAAGACAACAAATATGTAAATGTTTTTCATATAACTTTTTCCCAAAGTTACTAATTTTTTATTTTCAAAAAAAAGCTAAAAATATATTACCTAATGATGTTAAAGCCGATTAATGCATGATCAGTTATAATGACTTTACCATGAATGAAGAATTTTTGCATTATCTCTGGAAGTACCGGTTATTGGATCCTGAACTCCGGACTGTTTCGGGTGAACCCTTGGTGATTCTGCATCCGGGTGAACATAATAAAGATGGTGGTCCGGATTTTTTTAATGCCCGGCTTAAGATAAATGGGACGACCTGGGCAGGAAATGTCGAGATCCATGAGAAGGCCTCTGCCTGGTATAAGCACAGGCATCAACACGATCCTTCTTATGATAATGTGATCCTGCATGCTGTTTATGAGAACGATGCGGAGGTGACAAGGCATTCGAATGAGAAAATTCCTGCACTGGTCATGAAAGGACATTTTCCGGACTATATCTACGAACGGTATCGTGATTTCCAGGAAAATATGAACTGGATACCCTGCCAGGCAGTCATCAGCGATATCGATCCATTTATATTTAAGCAATGGATCCCTGCATTGGCTGTGGAAAAGCTCGGGGAGAAGATAATCGCAATGAAAAGGATTCTCGAGGCAAGTAAGTTCGACTGGCAAGAAACCTTTTACAGGAATTTGGCCAGTTCATTTGGTTTCAGGATCAACGCTCAACCGTTTGAGTCGCTTGCCCGGTCGATGCCCTGGAGACTTCTTCAGAAACACAGAACCCACCTGTTTCAGATGGAAGCCTTGTTATTCGGTCAATCAGGAATGCTCGACCGGGATTTTGCTGAAGAGTATCCCCGTTTATTGCAACAGGAATACAAGTTCCTGAAAGAGAAATACAGCCTTCAGGAAATTTCCTGTTCAATATGGAAATTCCTCAGGCTTCGCCCATCAAACTTCCCGGCCATCCGCATCTCCCAATTCGCATGCCTGCTCAACAATCCAACGGATCTTTTTCTTATTGTGCTTGAAAGCAATGATATCCGTGAGATTATCGACAATTTTGAAGTACAGGCTTCTTCCTACTGGGATACACATTTTATATTTGGGAAGATGTCCATTCCCAGACCTAAGTTACTGGGAACAGATTCCATTCGCTTATTGATCATTAATCTTGTCGTACCCTTTCTTTTTTTGTACGGAGAAGTAAAATCGCTTTCATCTTATAAAGAAAAAGGCCTCTCATTTCTTGAACAACTGCCACCGGAAAGCAATTCCGTAATCCGCAAATGGATAGAGATCGGGATTCATGCACCCAATGCCCTGACCACTCAGGCACTTCTTTACCTTAAGAGCCATTATTGTGATAAAAAACGATGCCTGGAATGCAGGGTAGGGAATCAGTTATTAAGAAGTTGTGTCTAAAAGCCCCACCCCCGGCCCCTCCCCCAAGAGGGAGGGGAGAAGTGAATGGCGAAATGGCGGACAATCGGAAAATCAGACAAGGGACTTTATAACTTTATGAACTTTATGAACTTTATAACTGTTCTATGAAATTCGGTTCCATCATAAAAGACTACTTCACTTTCAACCGGATGGAACAGCGTGGGTTGTTTGTATTGTTGACAATTCTGTTTATTCTTATTGTTGCCAATGAAGTAGTACCTTTTGTTGTTAAGCCGAAACCTGTGGATATGTCGGGAATGGAGAAGGAGATCGCGGCATTTGAGAGGTCGGTAAGGCTTGCAGATTCACTTGAGAACATGGCCGGGAACTCAAGGTATAAAAAATATCATTTGTCTTCTGCCGGTCTTGGCAATGATTCTTCCAGCCGGTACAAGCCTTATCCGAAAGATGATTTCAGGATCGAACTCAATTCGGCAGATACATTTGCATTGCAGAGACTCAGGGGGATAGGGCCATCTTTTGCACGAAGAATCGTAAAATACAGGGAACGTCTTGGAGGCTATATTGATAAATCTCAATTATTGGAGATCTGGGGAATGGATACAGTAAAATACAATAGCATAAAAGAACATCTGGTCGTAAATCCTGATTCAGTTCACCCTCTGAATCTGAATACAGTTACTTTCAAGCAATTACTTGCTCATCCCTATTTCCCATATGTAATAACCAGGGCAATCATGATCTATCGGAAAGATCATAAAATGTTTAAAAGTGTTGAGGAACTAAGGAATATCAGTATCATCTCAGAATCCGTCTTAAATAAAATAAGAGCATACTTAAAGGTGGGGAAGTAGAAGGTTATGTAGTTTATAAAGTTTATAGAGTTTGTAAAGGCGTGTGGATTTTATCCAATTGTCCGCCAGTAGCTTGTCCGCTTATTCTGTCCAACTTTTTGATCTTTGACTTTGTCACTCTGTCACTTTGTTACTTTTTTAAATGTATAAGCAACTCCGGCCTCAAGTTTAATATCAATAAAGCGGTTATTGTAAGCGCCGTCCGGAGGAGATCCTCCAATGTAGAAACTATAATTATTTTCAAAAATAATATTAAACCCTTTAGGAAGAGGGATTTCGATTCCAAAACCTGCCATAAGGCCGAAAATAAAGGGAAAAGTGTTATACGTTTTTGGATTTGATATTGCTGTGTCTTGTTTACCGCTTACCAAAGACCCATATGTTACTCCATGGTCTTTTATGTTAGACATGAAATCTATAAACATTCCGGGATAGAAGAAGTATTTGACTTTTTGACCAAATACGAATTGGGGTTTGATTAAAATGTTTAACTGATCCATTTTAACATGAAAATGACTATAAAACGAACTGCCGGGTGATAACTCGTCCGTAATAACGTTGTAAGACCGTGTGGTATATTCACCTTCAAGTCCCAGATTGAACTTTTTTTGAGTGCATTGTCTTACGAATACAGAAATAAGATATGAATCCGGAGAAAATGAATACGTGGCAGTTTGAGAAGGGTCATAACCCGTAACGTTATTAAAGAAATAACCTCCTTTCACTCCCAACTGAATCTGCCCATTTGCAATCATGGAGAAAGAAAAAAGAAATAAAAATAAGAGAAGCTTTTTCAAATTGTTGACTGGTAACATGGTGAAATGTTGAGTTATTTTTCTCTCGTCCCGCGTTACGAAACTCCCCTCCCTCTTGGGGGAGGGGCCGGGGGTGGGGTATCTCTTGTCACGCATTACGATTGTCCTTGTACTCATAATTATAAGTCGTTCCTCCTGACTGCCTGGTATTCTCGGGTGGCGGATTATTATTCTCTGGGTTGCCCTCATCTGACTCATAATCATCCTCATAATCATCTTCCTCATCTTCAGCTTCCCATTCATAGACTTTTCTATGTGGTTCTGAATTACGGTAATAGATTGCGAGTACCAACCCTGCCAGCAGCCCCATGAGATGTGATTCCCATGAGATCGGCTGATGAGGAAACAATTGAGGGAAAATACCCCATACTAAGCCCCCGTAAAGAAAAGCAATTAAAAGAGTGATTGCCATCAACCGGTTGTCTCTTCGCAGAATTCCGCTTAAAAAAAGAAAAGATGCCAATCCATAAACAACTCCGCTGGCACCGATATGCACAGCGTCCCCACGGGCAAAGACCCAGACCCAAAAGCCTGTGACCACCCAGATCAGCCAGAAGATCTTCCAGGCAATGGGGCGGTAAAAATAAAACAGCAATCCGCTGAGGAAGAAGAAGGGGAGGGTATTGGCAGAAAGGTGTGAAAAGTTTTCATGAAGCAAGGGCGCGAAAAGAATGCCGGGCAAACCTTTCCAACTCAATGGCATTATGCCAAATCCTTCAAGATCAATATTAACAAGTACTTCGACAATCTTAATCAGCCACATGAACAGAACAAAGATCCCGGGGACGACGAGGCTGCGGAGCATTCTCTTTTGTTCATCCTGCATAACTGATATAATTAATTGACCGGATCTTCGTTTCTATTCTGCAGTTAATAAAAATGCACAGTACATATACTGAGGTTGATTCAAAGCCGGAAGAAACAGATCAAAGATCATTGAAAACCTGTTCCAATCCGGTATAAAAGTAAGTTAAAATTAGTTAAAAAGCATCCATGTTCACACAATCGAAAAAATCTCTTACTTTTGAGCCTCGAAAACAGTAACTTAATAAACCTTTGAAGATGCAAAATAATA
>CAZUYY010000237.1:944-4854 GCA_964624935.1 uncultured Prolixibacteraceae bacterium | reverse complement strand
CATTGTCTAGTATCAGAAAAGCCATAAGCGACATTATGGTTTACGATTATTTTGATACTACTCCAAAGAGCCCAATTCGAAAACCGATGCTTGCAACTTCTGAAAAGAGATTGTTGCCAGATGGTACAAATCTTCCTCAAATATTAAATACAATAAAAAATAGTCATAAATCCAGCTATTCGAAAATTGCAACAATGTTGAATGAAGTAAATTCAAAATTTATAGGGTTTGATTTTAATTTTTTGGGTGGGAATATTGAGTTAATGCTTGAAGAAGATTATATTAACAGTTCCATTCATGTTACTAGCATTTCTGATGGCACATTACGTTATTTATGTTTTTTAGCAATCCTGTTTAATCCAGAAAGAGGAAGTATTATTTGTATTGATGAGCCTGAAGTTGGACTTCATCCTGACATGATTTCAAATATTGGAAATGCAATAATTGAAGCTTCTGAGAAATCTACCATGATAATTTCTACTCATTCTGAAAATCTTTTAAATTGTTTTGAAATTGAGAACATACGAATATTTGAAAAAGATGAACATAATTCATCGAAAGTATTTGTTTATAACAAAAGTGATTTCCAAGGATGGTATGAGGAATTCAGTTCAGGTAAAATGTGGAGACAAGGAGATTTAGGAGGTAACAGATGGTAAAAAGAAGCTATTTATTTATAGAGGGCACTAAGGATATTAGTAATGGCAACCTTCGAGAAGGATTTAATAAGCTTTTGGTGAAAAAGTTAGAAGGTAAAATGCCGACAATAAGTATGGGTGATGGGAAGAAACAGACTATTGACAAATTTAAAAACAGTTCCAATTCTAACATGCTTTGTGATTTAGATGCTGCCGAAGCCAAAATTGCAGATGATTTGAAAGAAAATGAGATTTCTGAATACAAGGATTCTGTTTTCTATATGATTCAGGAAATGGAAGCATGGTTTATTTCACAGCCTGAAATATTAGATAATTTTTACAATGTTGCGATTAGCAAAAAATTAACAAAAAAGCATGCAAGTTTATTTGAGGAACCTGACAAAGAGCTACAAAGAATTACAAAAGACACGAAAAAGAAAACCTATCATAAAGTTAATCATGGTGCTCAGTTGCTTAAACTTTTAGATATTGATAAACTTATGAAAGACTTTCCTGAATTTAAAAGACTTATAGAAAAACTCAAATAATTACTGCTGCCAGCATTTTTTATGTCCTTTCCATACTGCAATTGCAGCGATAAATTAGCTGCATGGATCATGAAATTCTTCTTTGGTTAAAATCTGACCAAGAATACTTAACCGGTCTTGCCCTCTTTGACTGTTACGGACACAGTCCTAAAATTGGTAGGATACTACGCATTGGGGGAGCGACAGGGAAAAACCGTTTGACTCTTTCTTATGAGCTTGACAAGATTGCCAAACATATAGCGGGTTCTGAAAAAACTCGTGCTTTGGAGAAACCACAAATAAAGCAGGCTGTTTCAAAGACATCGCAGCAAGGTCCGCACGATGCCACCAACATTGAGAAACTTAGATCAGAACAGAAAATGGTCTACAAAATGCTGGATAACCTTCATGCAATTCTGCCTTACAGGGAAATCCTGGAGAGAAAGGATATAGCTTTTCAGATCCTTGACCTTGATGATCGCTTAATCGAATTGAAACTAAGGATTGAGCACTTTGAAAAGAATGGAGTGATGCTTCCCGATCCAGTCAAAGAAAAGGCAAAATCAGTTTCAGATCTGGACATTGCCGGGTTGATTCAGCGACAAATGAATGTTCGCACTTATATCACACGGTATAAACGTCTTGTTGCTGATTCAAAATCCTTAAAGTCATTGTCCAGAAACCGTGAGCTCTTGGAAAAGTTCCAGTTTGAATTGGATGATATCAATAAAAGACTTGGGAAATGACGTTGTTTTCATCTGAGGATCTCGCAAAGAAAAAACCGGATAAGACAAAATCCGCTTCTGTTCCTTTTCAAGGCACTAATTTTTTGACCATTGGCAAAGCCAATGAGAAACTTCACCAGGTCTTTGGAAATGTTTTCGATGGACAGAGTATTCATTATGCATCTCCGGGAGACTGGTCAACACATGATCTTTTATTCTTTCTGCTTGAGCAAACCGGACCGGCCAGGGTCTATTTTACTACCTGGGCTATCTCAGAATATGCCATTCGTCAATTGTATCAATTCATTGAGCATGGATTGATCCTTGAACTCAAAGGCATATTCGATTATCGAAATGGGATCCGCAAACCTGCAGAGCTTCAGTTCCTGCAAAAAATCACAACTGATATAAAAGCCGCCAAGTGCCACGCTAAGGTAACAGTGGTCGAAAACGATCAATGGGGGATCAGTGTGGTAGGTTCAGCAAACTATACACGGAACCCTCGCATTGAAGCAGGGGTTCTATGCTGCGATAAAACTGTTGCAGCTTTTCATCGTGACTGGATATTAAAAGAACTTTCAAATACAAGCGCATTTGATTGATCAGAATGAATCGTTCATCACTGAAGTTGAAATCTACGCTTCGCTGATGTTCACAAAAGAAGAAATTGCCGTTATCCTGGAAGTTGATCCTGCTGAACTTGTTGTTCTCCTGCAGGATCATGATAGCGTTACCTTCAAGGCATTTCAGCGTGGCAGGCTTAAAGGTGAAGCCGAAGTTCGTAAAGGCATTTTTGATCTTGCTCAGAATGGATCTTCTCCTGCTCAGACCTTTGCGATGAAATTGATAGAGAACGCTAAAGCCGGTGATCTATGAAAAGCCTGGTATCAGAAACTACCCTTGAGAGAATTAAGCTCTATTATCTTTCGAATAATATTGAGTTATCCGAGCATGATGAGCAGGTACGGTACCGTTGGGAATCTGCATATTCCATGCTGATCAATCAGAACGGGATTGAGCGTGAAGTGGTTAAGATGCTCATGAAAGTTCACGGTATTTCTGAGGTGCAGGCTTATCGTGATGTGCACAATTGCACACGGTGTTTCGGTCCAGTCCGTGGAATGGATCGCCAAGCCTTGCGAAATATGGTTACACAATGGGCAATCGAATCTTATCGGAAAGCAGCAGTTAAGAATGATTTCAAGGCGATGGATAAATTCCTGGAGAGGATTACCAAGGCCAATAATCTTGATAAAGAGGATATGGACTTGCCTGATCCTTTAAAAATCCAACCTCCGGTACAACTGCTTTCTATCAATTACAATTTTCTCAATACGGAGTATTTCAAGCTTATTGATCCTAAAGCCAGGAAGCTCTTCTGAAACTTAATGAAAAGGTGATGGCATTGATCCAAGCTTCGCCAATTGCAGATTATATGAATCTTTTATTAGCCGACAATGCAATTGCAGATGACGTTACCGACGCAGATTAAGCCTGCCCCTTATTTCAACGATCCGCAACTGGCAATCCTGCTTTCCCATTGTCCAGATAAAATGTTTATTGGTGGCAGGGGAGTGGGAAAGACTACGATCATCACTGAGGAACTTATCAGGTAATATAAGAATATGCCAAGGGGCAAGGTTTCCCTGAATGGTCTTACCTATTTCCATATTCGTACAAAATCCTTGCCCCCAATTATCGATCATTTTGAGCGTCGTGGACTTTATCGTGGTATCCATTACTTTATCGGTCATAAGGCGCCCAATAAATATGAATGGCCGGAACCTTATGCCCCGCCATTGGATTATACTAATTGCATCCATTTTCATAATGGTTTTGTCGTTGAATTCAACTCCTTCGACCGGCCAGAAATGGCCAGAAGCGGCTCTTATGACGGGATGATTTTCGATGAATGCACAAAACTGAAGAAATCAGCCATTGATGCCGATGTTCTTCCTGCAAATCGGGGAAACCGTGAACGATTTGGCCATCTTTATTTTCATCATGGCACTTTGTTTTT
>CAZUYY010000237.1:0-934 GCA_964624935.1 uncultured Prolixibacteraceae bacterium | reverse complement strand
TTTCCTTCATCTGCAAGAACACTCGGCATGTCCAATAAACCATTCAATAGAAACGTACATCCCAGCATCCAAATCCAAGATAGGCGATCCGACCTCATGACTTTCCCCCTTTGTCACTTTTTTTGACTCCTGATGGAGATTGGGTTTTTGAGTATCAGGATTTGACAAAGAAATTCCCGGCAAGGTACTGTTACATGGAAGCTTCTGCCTTGCAGAATATCAGGATCCTTGGAGAGATGTATTTCCGGGATCTTAAGCGGGTGTTGCCAAAGATCGTTTATGATCTGGAAGTGCTGAACATTAGAAGAAAACAGAATACAAATGGATTCTATCCTTTGTTGAATTCTTCTATTCATGGCTATAGCGATTCCTATGAGTATAACTATATAGATGAAGCAAGTCAGCAAATACAGGGGAGCACATATGACTGTCGTGAGGATAAGGATTGCCTTGATAATGAACCGTTGTATATCTCTTTTGATTTTGGCACTACCCAAAACTGTATGATCGTTGCTCAATGGAATAGGCAAGTGAATGAGTTTCACGTCATCCACAATTTCTTTGTAGAGAATGAGACGCTTTCTGTTTTGGTGCAGAACTTCATCGATCATTATCAATATAAGCGAAACAGGTTTGTCTACGTATACGGCGGTTCTGATGGCAATCGTAAGAATGATGCTGCATCTAGGGATTCTTATTTTGATGATGTAAGAGAACAGTTATCCAGGGCAAGGTGGGATGTGCAGTTAAGGGCTGAACTGTTCGAGGCTCATCACATGGATAAGTATCAGTTCTGGTATAAGTTCCTTTCTGGTGAGTACCCATCTCTGCCCGCCTTTCGTATCAATATGAATAACGCTATGGAAACGTTCGTGTCTATGGACAATGCACCCATACTACCGCAAGAGTTTAAGAAAGATAAATCTTCTGAGCG
>CAZUYY010000236.1:0-4891 GCA_964624935.1 uncultured Prolixibacteraceae bacterium | reverse complement strand
GGCGTATTTCAAGAAGAACGGGAAGCCCTTGTTCAGCTCACATATGCTCGATCTTTCCGAGCAACCACTGGCCGAGAACATCGAGATCAGCAAACGTTACCTTGAACGTATGAGCAAGATGGGGATGACACTCGAGATCGAGTTGGGTGTGACCGGCGGCGAAGAGGATGGCATTGACAATACCGGCATCGACAGTTCACGCCTTTATACGCAGCCCGAACACGTGGCATTCGCATTTGAAGAATTAAGCAAGATTAGCGATCATTTTACTATCGCAGCTTCTTTTGGTAATGTTCACGGGGTTTACAAACCGGGAAATGTAAAATTGCAACCTATCATTCTTCACAACTCCCAACTGTACATTCAGGATCATTATAAGACGGGTCCTAATCCGGTGAATTTCGTATTTCATGGGGGTTCAGGATCCGAACCTGAAAAAATCAAGGAAGCGCTTACCTATGGCGTCGTCAAAATGAATATTGATACGGATACGCAATGGGCGTTCTGGGAAGGAGTAATGAAATATTACAAGAAGAATGAAGGATACCTCCAAGGTCAGATCGGGAACCCCGAAGGGGAGGATAAGCCAAATAAAAAGTTTTATGACCCGCGTGCCTGGCTGCGTGAAGGCGAGAAGTCGATAGTCGAACGGCTGAAAGTTGCTTTTACCGATCTGAATTGCTTCGACCGGTACTAAAATCCGAGCCCTGCAGCAAGGGTATCAATCGGATGGATACATAAAACAGGGATAGGAGAACGGTTAATTGTCTGTTGTGCAAAAGGACCCATCCATAGGTTGGCAGTAATACTTTCCTGTTGGGTCATGATAGCGATCAGATTAGCATTGATGCTTTTTCCAAAATTGACTATGGTATCTGGAATATTGTCGACTTCTGTACTGGTAATTGAACAGTCGACCCCTTCATCTTCAAAATATTTTGCAACCTGTTGGGAATAGGAGTCAACAGTACGCCGGACTGTTTTAACCTTTGTAGTGTATAAGGATAGAATATAAACCTTGGCATTGAATTTTTTTGCAAGGTATCCTGTGAAATTAGCTTTCTGTCTTGTTTCTGAAGTGCTGTCGATAGGACAGACAATCCTCTCAAGTGGCTGGTGGATATCAATTCCACTCCGGATGGTGAGGACGGGACATTTGGAAAGTGAAACGATACGATTTGCATTGCTGCCAATCCAGAATTCAACAAAGACCGAAGCGCCATGAGTACCTGTAACCACGAGCATGGCCTTGCTTTCCTTTGCCTCATCTGTAATTTCTTTATATACCTTCCCCGTTCTGATCTTAAAAGTTATTTTATTCCCCGGCAATTCGGATTGGTACTTGCTAACCAATTCCTCAAACTGTGTCTTGACTTCTTTTGTCGGATCGCCCCCCGTGTCAAATTTATCTTTCTCCTCAGCAGATTTCCGCACCCAGATCAGTTCCATGTCAGCTTTGCATTTCTGTGCAATGGATAATGCATGACGAAAAGCATTCATCGAGCTTTCCGAAAAATCAACGGCGACTACAATGTTATTCATATCTTGCTTTTTTTATTCCGTAACTGGAAAATTGATTATATCTGCTATGATCCAGGCATTTGGGTATTCTTCAATAATTTTGTTCAAAAATCGCTGAGCATCAAGCCGGGTACGAAAATCCCCTACTCTTACCTTGTAATTCGGTGATGTGAATGTAAGATATGCCCTTATATCCGGATATTTCGCTTTAAATCCTTCATAGATAGACTGTGCTTTTGTTTTAGAGTTGTTTCCTGAATCAAAAAAAATCTGAATTCTGTACCCTTCAATACCTTTTCTGTTCTGATTTATTTGAATATGCTTGCTTACAAGTAAATCAACCTTGTCATCCTGCACAATCTGAATGTGTCCTTTTTCTTTGTTGCTATCCTGAGCAAAAACTTTTAATGTGCCCATGTTCAAAAGAAACATGATAAACAACGGTACCAGGATCCTGTAACAATTTATACGGCTCATAAAGAAAAATGTTCCACCGGGTGGATACTTAATATTGGAACCGGAGACTGATTAACGAGTTGTTGTGCATGTGGACCGAGTAATATATTGGCAGGAGTTTCCTGTTCTGTCATGATGCTGATCAGGTCTGCACCTATATTCAAAGCATAATCAATAGTCATCTTTGTAATATCGTTTGAGATGATTTTATCTTTAATAAGCTTCACCCTATGTTTCTCAAGATATTTGGCTGCCTGATCCGCCAGATTATCGGCGATTCGTTGTACGGATCTCAACTGACTATAATGAGTGGCAATAAGATGTACTTCCGACCCGAAAACCCCTGCCAACTTTGCAATAAATGGAAGTTTCTGAAGCGTCTCGGATGAACTATCAATCGGAACCAGGATTTTGTCAATGTTCTTCCCTTCATTAAAGTCATGTCTTACAGTTATCACCGGACAGGTGGAAGAGGTAACGATCTTAAAGGCATTACTGCCGATCCAGAATTCTTCAAACCCAGAGATCCCGTGCGCGCCTGCGACGATCATCAAGGCGTTAATGGTCCGTGCAAGTCCATCAAGTTCATGATATACCTTTCCTTTCCTGAGTTTATACTCCAGCTTGATATCTTTCGAAACCTGCTTTTGATAATGCCGGATTATCTCTTCAAACCTCTTCTTTGCTTCATTCCGGTTTTCATTGGAAGTGTCAAAATAAATGCTTTCTGTGGTCGTAACCTTATCCACCCATACCATGATTATATCTGATTTCAGCTTACTGGCTAATGGAATCGAATACTCCAAAGCATGAACAGAAGTCTTCGAGAAATCTACAGCGACTACGATTGGTTGCATTTTTAGAAAATTTTGAGTGATAATCCGATGTAAAGTTACACAACTTTTATTTTCACAATATACTTATGGAATATAATTAATTAAGTCTTAACGTGAATTTTGCTACTTTTGTATTATCACAGTGGCTTTAACCATCGAAAAATGAATGACAACCTTGACCCGACAGGAAATCAATTAAATAATGTTGAAAAGGAAATAGAGAAGGTTCTCAGGCCTACAGAGTTTATTGAATTTGCCGGACAGGAAAACATTATTGAGAACCTGAAAATATTTGTTCAGGCTGCAAAGCAAAGGAAAGAACCGCTCGACCATGTGTTGCTGCACGGGCCTCCGGGATTGGGTAAAACAACCCTCTCCCATATCATCGCCAATGAGCTGAAAGTCAATATCAGGGTTAGTTCGGGACCTGTACTTGACAAGCCCGGTGATCTTGCAGGGATCCTCACTAACCTGGAAGAAAATGATGTTTTGTTCATTGACGAGATCCACCGGCTAAGTCCTGTTGTCGAAGAGTATCTGTATTCAGCCATGGAAGATTTTAAAATCGATATCATGATTGAAACAGGACCAAATGCACGCAGTATCCAGATAAAACTGAACCCCTTTACTTTGATCGGTGCCACCACCCGTTCGGGGCTGCTTACAGCGCCTCTCCGGTCAAGGTTCGGGATCAATTCACGTCTCAATTATTATAATGCAGCAACTCTTGAGCGTATTATCTTACGCTCTGCCCAGATTCTCAAGGTACCCATTACACCGGATGCAACTTCTGAAATTGCACGCCGCAGTCGTGGAACACCCCGCATTGCGAACCTTCTCCTGAGACGTGTGCGCGACTTTGCCCAGATCAAAGGCGATGGAAATATTGACATTAAGATCAGCCAATATGCCCTGACTGCACTCAATGTCGATAAACATGGATTGGATGAGATGGACAACAAGATCCTCCTGACTATTATAGACAAATTCAAAGGAGGCCCGGTTGGGCTTAATACTATTGCTACAGCAGTCTCTGAAGATCCGGGTACCATCGAAGAAGTCTATGAGCCATTCCTCATCCAGGAAGGATATCTTATGCGTACGCCAAGAGGCCGGGAAACAACTGAAGCGGCTTACAAACATCTTGGCAAGATTAAAGGCGGACCTCAGGCAGAATTATTCTGATTAGGGAAAATGGAAATTTCCAGCCAGAGAATAAGAACCAAAGCCCTTGAACGGGGGTTTTCCTTTTGTGGTTTCGCGAAGGCAGGATCACTTGACCGGGATGGGGAGTTTTTCTTTTCCTATCTCCGTGAAAAAAGAAACGCCGGACTTCACTACCTCGAAAGGGAACCTGAAAAAAGAATTGACCCACGGCTCTTGTTCGAAGGCACGCAGACTGTCATCGGACTCCTGCTTAATTACTTTCCATCAGAGATCATTCCGGAAGAAAATAACTTCATCATCTCGAAATATGCCTATGGAAAGGATTATCATGAAGTAGTAAAGGAACGCACCCATTCTCTGATACAATTTATGAAGGAGGAATTCGGACCGTTGAGGGCAAAGTCATTTATTGACAGGGGGCCTGTCCTCGAAAAAGCATGGGCAAAGCAATGCGGTCTGGGATGGACAGGTAAAAATACCCTTCTTATCAATCCTGAGAGAGGATCTTTTCATTTCATTGCAATAATTCTTACCGACCTGCAAATTGAAACGGATTCACCGGAAACCGATCATTGCGGAAATTGCAGGTTATGCATGGATATCTGTCCTACCGGGGCATTGGAAAAGCCTTATCAGCTCAATCCATCGAAATGCCTTGCTTATCTCACCATTGAAGGACAATCACCTATTCCGGAAGAACTAAAAGATAAGTTGCATGACCGTATTTACGGTTGCGATATCTGCCAGGATGTCTGCCCTTACAATAGGTTTGCAGTGCCTCATGCTATTCCTGAATTCCTGCCAGTACCGGAATTAAGTTCTTATCGTAAAAAAGATTGGCTTCAATTGACAGAGGCTCAATTTGAAATCCTCTTAAGGAACTCAGCCATCCATAGGATTGGCTATGAAAA
>CAZUYY010000235.1:0-4896 GCA_964624935.1 uncultured Prolixibacteraceae bacterium | reverse complement strand
GACAATATGTCATTAAACATTATTATATAACTGAACTTCAATCACTAATTTTCCAAACACACATCCATCCTCTATTCTCCATCCTCCAATATCCAATTATCTAACGAACAGCAGTTCTCTGTATTTTGGCAAGGGCCAAAGATCATCTGCAACTATTAGTTCAAGTTGATCAGCATGAATTCTGATTTTTTCAAACAAGGGGAATATTTGTTCGCAATATGCAAACGATCTCTTTTCCGCATCTTCTATCTTATTTACGCTGGTTCGCTTGTTTGCCATTTCGTCGGTCAGGGTTTTCAGGGAAGATATATGGCCGGCAATTTCTGTAATGGACTCTCTTTGCGGTCCTGAGATTTTCGAGAAATCATCCGGGTCCATCACCTCTTTCTGGTTCTGAAGAGTCTGACATAGAAGATTAATGTATTTCAATGCGGCAGGAATTACCTGGTTCCTTATGAGTTCTTCCAGGACCTTTGATTCAATTTCAACTTTCTTTGAATACTCTTCCAGATGAATTTCATGGCGTGCTTCAAGTTCTCGCTCAGACAAAATATGATAATGTTCGAATAAGTGTCTCGTTTTCTTTGAAACCATTGCCCGTAAAGCAGTTGGAGTAGTCGCATCATTACGGAGGCCTCTTCTTGCAGCTTCTTTGACCCACTCTTCACTGTAATTATTTCCTTCGAAAAGAATATTTTTAAAATCGATGACATACTTTCTGAGGACTTTCAGAATGGCTTCATCCTTAGGTACTTTTTTTATTGTCAGGGCGTCAACATCTTTCATGAATTGTTGCAATTGTTCAGCCAGGATCAGGTTGAGAACAATCATAGCCGGAGCACATGTTTGTGAACTTCCAACAGCACGAAATTCAAACTTATTACCAGTGAAGGCAAAAGGTGAGGTACGATTCCTGTCGGTTTCATCCACAAGAATTTCCGGGATTCTGGGAAGATGCTGAAAGAGATGCGACCGTTCACCGGCTGCAGGAATAATGTAATCTTTATCACTTTTTTCAATGACGTCCAGCATTTTAGTGAGTTGTGAACCAAGGAATATGGAGATAATTGCCGGTGGAGCTTCATTAGCACCCAATCGATGATCATTTCCCGGTGAAGCTATAATAGCACGAATCAATTCAGCATTGTCGTGCACAGCTTTTATAATGTTAATAAGAAACGTTAGAAAACGAAGATTCTGCTTAGGCGTTTTCCCGGGTGAAAGAAGATTTTCATTTTTACTGGTCGCCAGAGACCAATTATTATGCTTCCCTGACCCATTTATGCCATTATACGGCTTTTCATGAAAAAGGACGGTGAAATCATGACGTTTAGCAACAATATCCATAAGTCTCATGATCAATTGGTTATGATCGACAGAGACATTCGCTTCTTCGAATACCGGGGCACATTCAAACTGGTTTGGAGCCACTTCATTATGCCTGGTTTTAACAGGTATCCCCAGACGATGGGCTTCCATTTCAAATTCCTGCATAAATGCGATCACCCTTTGAGGGATAGTACCCAGGTAATGATCTTCCAATTGTTGATTTTTTGGAGAAGCATTTCCAATAAGTGTTCTGCCAGTCAGCACAAAATCTGGCCTTACCGAAAAGAGAGCAGTATCTGCAAGAAAATATTCCTGTTCCCAACCAAGGGTTGCATGAACTTTGGTAACATCGTCGTTAAAATACCTGCAGACATCAACGGCTGTTTTATCAATAGTCGAAAGAGTTTTTAATAAAGGCGTCTTATAATCCAATGCTTCGCCGGTATAGGAAACAAAAATTGTCGGGATGCAAAGAGTTCTATCTATGATGAATGCGGGTGAGGTAGGGTCCCAGGCTGTATATCCACGTGCCTCGAAAGTGCTACGCATCCCTCCACTCGGAAAACTCGAAGCATCGGGTTCCTGCTGTGACAAGTGACTTCCTTTGAAAACTTCAATTCCTTCTCCATCACCTACCGGATCGATAAATGCATCATGCTTCTCAGCAGTAACTCCGGCAAGCGGAAAGAACCAATGTGTATAATTTTTAGCTCCGTGAGAGATTGCCCATGCCTTCATACCAGCTGCAACCTGATCGGTGATTTTACGGTCAATTTTTTCTCCTGTCTCAATAGAATTCATAACCTGCTTGAATGCCTCAGGTGTAAGATATTCTTTCATTGCAGATTGATTAAAGGTAAGTTCACCAAAATATTTTGATGCTCTGTCTGCCGGTGAGACAACTTCCTTACTATGCCTATGAAAAGTGACTTCCAGCGCCTTAAAACGTATATTATCCATTTATGTTAAGTTGATGGTTTAATGAATTTATAATCAAACGAATTTGGGATTGAATTGGCCGCAAAAGTAATGATTTCTTTCCAAAAAAGTTATTCCCGGTTCTGTTAATTTTCCTAATTTTGAAATCTTTCATTTCCTCAACAAGGATCCGTTCTATGCTTACAGGAACACATGAAATAATTGCCTTTACCAGTTTTCTTCTGATCGTCATCCTGATGCTCGGATTCGATCTCGGGGTTGTAAATAAAAAAAGCCATACCCTTACTTTCAGGGAAGCCTTGTTATGGACTATTTTCTGGGTAGGACTGGCACTCCTGTTTTACATCGTGATCCGGTTTTTTGGAAACCACTTGCATGGAGTCAGAACTAAAGCAGATATCCAGGCCCTGATCAACCATTACCATCATCCCATAAACATCCTTAATTCCGATCTTGTGAAAGCCCTCAATGATTACAACCGTAATCTTTCACTCGAGTACCTTACAGGGTATCTGATCGAATATTCACTTTCAGTGGACAACATCTTCGTGATCATTATGATCTTTCTTTCCTTCAACATTGAACAACGCTATTTTCACCGGGTACTGTTCTGGGGAATCCTTGGCGCTATCATTATGAGGTTCCTGTTCATTTTCCTGGCAAGTGCACTCATTGAGCGCTTTGAATGGATCCTGATCGTTTTTGGCGTCATCCTTGTTTATCTGGGAATCAAACTTGGATGGGAATTCTTTTCGGGGAAAAAAATAGAGAAGATCAATACTCATAATCATCCGGTTGTAAAATTCATTTCCAGGATTTTTTCTGTGACCACTGAAAAGTCAGGGCAGCGTTTCTGGGTCAGAGAAAACAGAAAAATCCTGATTACACCCCTGCTAATCGTACTGATCGTCATTGAGTTTTCCGATGTGCTTTTCGCTGTTGATTCCGTTCCGGCAGTGTTTTCAGTGACCCGTGATCCGCTTATCGTCTTCTTTTCTAATATTTCTGCAATCCTGGGATTGCGAGCACTGTTCTTCCTGGTCTTGAATGTCATGAACCGGTTCCACTTCCTGAAACTCGGATTAGCATGCCTGTTATCATTTATTGGGGTGAAAATGATCTTTCAGCTTAGCATAACAACCAAACATTCGCTTGCGATAATTATCGGGATCCTGTCAGTCTTTGTTTTGCTTTCAATGATATTTCCGAAAAAAAAGAATAATCCGATTCAATAGAAATATTTTATACAGTGTGGCTCGTTTAAAAAGTCACAGAGTCACAAAAAAGCAAAATAGCGAGGTGGCAAATTAGCGAAAAAATCACAATGTCCTGATTAAAAATTATTTCTCATTTCTGGAATAATATCTATCCAGTAATATCTTGGCTGCCAGATAGGGGTTGATTTTTCCGGCAACGACATCCGTTTCCAGATTATTTAAATGATGAGCGATATCTTTATGGGAATAGAAGTGGGATTTCAACGATTCTTCGATTGTATCAATCAGCACTTGCTGGTACTGTTCCATGCGACGACGTATAAAGAATCCATTGCCTTTTGTAAACGAGCTAAAATCCTCAATAGTTTCCCAAACAGTTAAAATCCCTTCACGAGTTTTAGCGGAACAGGTTTCTACCACGGGTATCCAACCTGAGTCAGACGGTGGAAAAAGATGAAGAGCATTAGAATATTCGGTTTTGGCAATCTTTGCTTTTGCAATATTATCTCCGTCGGCTTTATTGATTAAGATGGCATCTGCCATCTCGATGATACCGCGTTTGATCCCCTGAAGTTCATCTCCGGCGCCTGCCAGCATAAGCAAAAGGAAGAAATCAACCATGGAATGAACGGCAGTTTCAGATTGGCCAACTCCAACGGTTTCCACCAGGATCACATCAAAACCTGCAGCTTCACAAAGAATAATTGTTTCCCTCGTTTTACGTGCAACACCGCCGAGCGATCCGGCAGAAGGCGATGGGCGGATAAAAGCATTCGGATCGTTGGCTAATTCCTCCATCCGTGTCTTATCGCCAAGTATGCTTCCTTTTGACCGGCTACTGCTCGGATCGATAGCCAATACTGCCAGTTTATGACCGTTTGTTGTCAAATATTTGCCAAGCGCTTCGATAAATGTACTTTTCCCGACCCCAGGAACGCCAGTGATGCCGATGCGAATGCTGGATGCTGGATGCTGGATGCTGGATTTAGGTTGCTGGCTTTTCAAACATTCAGCAATAATTTCCTGGGCTTTATCCTGATGGGCGTGAAGGGAACTCTCGACAAGTGTAATGGCCTTACTTAGAATAGTACGGTTGCCTTCCCTGATCCCATTTACAAACTCTTTGACACTTAAGGATCTATGTTTTCCCACCTTGAGCTTTCTGATAGCCTCTTCATTGATCTGTGATGGCTGGTCAATGCCTTGCATGACATTCAACGCTGATTTAATGGGTTTGCTTGTCATTATTATAACAGTATCAGACAACAGATAGGAACCTGACCTATCTTCATCCACAAAGGTAAAATATTTTGGAACCTTCTGGAAATTCTGTAAAAACTTACTACCTTTGCCGCCCGCAAACCTCTCCGTAGCTCAGTTGGTAGAGCAATTGACTCTTAATCAATGGGTC
>CAZUYY010000234.1:0-4898 GCA_964624935.1 uncultured Prolixibacteraceae bacterium | reverse complement strand
TCTGAAGCTTATATGCCGTTGCGATATGCTCACCCGGATCCCACCAGCTTACCGTTGGCTCAATGGTCAGAAAGTAAACTGTGGTGGCAATAGCAAAAACAAGCCAACCGATGGCATTGTTTAATTTTTTATACTCATCCATGGTTAAAGTTTTATGCTGAAAATACGACAATAGTCCGCAAATTTAATTTTCCTTTTTCAATAGTGAGTACCTTCTTATCATTTTATTTCAAACAAGCACACATCGACGTTGTCCTTTAACCTGAATTAATCTAGCTGGAGGATCAGACCTTTCAGGTATTCTCCTTCCGGATGATAGATGCTGACCGGATGATCCGGTCCCTGTGAAAGATGATGAAGGATACGGATTTTTCGACCGGTTTCGAGAGCTGCTGACTGGATTGCCGACCGGAACATTTCACGGGTGATAGCCTGCGAACAGGAAAAAGTCATCAGCATCCCGCCGGGATTTATTTTTTTTATTGCTTCAGAATTGATGTGAATATAGGCCTGAAGTGCATTGTGCGTAATGTTGTGATGCTTTGCAAATGCCGGTGGATCGAGTATGATCATATCATAGGTCTCCGTCGTTCTGACAAGGAATTGCTTAACATCGGCAACCGAAGATTCATGTCGTGTGCTGTCAGGCCCGTTTAATATCAGGTTCTCTTTCGTCCACTCAATTGCTTGTTTAGAACTATCTACAGAATGTACCAGGATTGCGCCGCCTTTCAGGGCATAAACAGAGAATGCCCCGGAATAACAAAATGCATTCAACACTTTTTTTTCTTTCGCATAAAACTGGGCAAACATCCGGTTGCTGCGCTGGTCGAGAAAAAAACCAGTCTTCTGTCCTTTTTCCCAGTCGACAGAAAACAGATGTCCGGTTTCTTTTATCAACCCTTTCTGCGGGACGCCGGAAAGGTAACCGTCTTCAATGCGGTTTATTAACCTGGTATTTTCCCCTCCCGATGGTGAATCTGGCACCAGAGTTGTTTCAGCACTCTTGTCATAAACTGCCTTCAACGCCTCACCGTAAATCTCTTGCAGGATATTGACCAGGTCATTTTTGATCAGGTGCATCCCTAAACTGTGGGTTTGAATGACAGCTACTCCATTGTACCAGTCAACAATAAGACCCGGAAGTTCATCCCCCTCCGTAAAAACAAGGCGGTAGGCATTTGTCAGTGATGAAGAGGTCAGGCCAAGGGTTGACCTTAACCGGTAGGCTCTTGCAATCTTTTCTTTCCAGAAGGAATAATCGATTTCCTGTTGCTGAAAAGTTAACAATTTGACCGCGATGGAACCTTCCTGGAAATGACCTGTACCGAGATAATCATGCGAAATGGAATAGATCTCCACAATATCGCCCGGAACACAGGAACCAATCGTTCTTTCTATTGCTCCGGAAAAGAGCCAGGGGTGAAACCGTTTCAGTGAAGCTTCTTTGCCTCTTTTAAGAATTACCCTTGGGTATCTTTTCATTCTCTTTCAAGCTAAAAAATCCTTAACAATTTTTTAATAAAAACGGGTTACTGACGATTTCCGTATAAATGAGGAAAAGTTTTTTCATTTTAATGTATATAAAACTGATTTTGTTTGTAATTTTGCAACTTATTAAAACTAAATTAAAATTTACACAAAATGAAAAAGTATTTGATTCTCTTATTGATCCCTGTTCTCTTTTCATGCGGCAGGGCTGCAAAAAAAGAAGCAGCAACAATGAAGGCAAAAAACGATAGCCTCATGTCCCAAACCATGCAAAAGGATGAAGCCATCAACGAATTTATTGCTACGGTGAACGACATTCAGGGTGCACTGGACACAATTAAAATGAAGGAAAACATCATCAACCTCAGCACTACTAAAAGCGGTGAATTGAAACTGTCGGCCAAAGACCAGATCAAAACCGACATTACATCGATCTATATGCTGATGGAAAAAAACAAAAAGGAAATGGCTGACCTTCACCGTAAGTTGAGATCAAGCAATATGAAGGTCACAGAACTCCAGAAACTTGTCGACCGATTGCAGAAAGATGTCAATGACAGGAATGTGGAGATCACGGCCCTGCGCGATAAACTTGCAAAACTGAATATCACTATTGAAGAGGCCAACCTGCGCTTAGATACACTTACCAAAGTAGTCAAGACCCAGTCGGGTAAACTCAATGAACAGCAACAGACCCTTGCCCAGCAGGAGGCTGCATTGAATACGGCTTATTATATTGTAGGAACGGAAAAAGACCTTATAAAGAACGGGATCGTTGGAAAAAACGACAAGCTCCTGCCCGATTTCAACAAGGCTCTTTTCACAAAGGTGGATATTCGTAAACTTACGGAAGTTTCCATCCTTAGCAAAAAAGCCAAGGTTATATCAAACCATCCCACTACTTCCTATAAGCTGGTTGGTGATAAAAAGATCATACAATCTTTACAGATTACCGACTATAAAGCATTCTGGAGCAATGTCAGATACCTGGTGATCATGGTCAACTAAAATGTTGGCTTATAATGTATCATATCATCGCAAGAAGCGGGGAATTAAACCCTTATTAGCGTTAATCGTACATTGTAAATCAAATTCAACCGTAAATCTAAAATCGTAAATCGTAAATTAAAAGGGGCAATTTATAATGATTTGCCTCTTTTTTTTGTGCTTTACAGGGAAGGTTTAAGTCCTTTTTCAAATTCTTTTGTAAAATCTACGGTCTTCACAAGGGAACCCTTTTCGTCATAAAATTTCCAGACGCCCGTCCTCCGGTCATCCTTGTAAAAACCATCAATAAATACCTTGCCGTTTTCACTATACATTATACGTCTTCCTTCACTTTTACCATTGATAAAGAAACCTTCACTCCATACATTCCCGTTTGAATAATAATAAATCCACCGTCCATTACGCTTCTTGTCCTTGAATTCGCCCGACATCTGAATCTTTTTATTAGGGTACCACGTAGTTTCCCGGATCAGTTCACCTGTAGCATCTTTCCCTTTATAAACGCATTCCCGCTTCGGCGATCCATTCGGATAGATCTCTACCATAACTTTGGTCTCGTGTGTGCATGAAATAAATGATAAGACCATAAGCAGGGAAATGACACATTGTTTTTTCATAGTTATAATGATTAGCTATTATTTTTTATTATTTAGTTTCAGGGATTGAATTCCAGTCGGGTTCCTCTGTGTCGTTCATCAATGTTCATATCTCTATAAACAAGATTCCCGTTCACGAAGGTATGGGTCACACAGGATGAAAATTTCGTTCCTTCAAAGGGCGACCAACCGCATTTGTATAATATATTTCCGCTCGAAACTGTCCAGGGGGCATGAACATCCACAAGTACAAGATCGGCAAAGAAGCCTTTTCGGATAAATCCCCGGTCCTTGATCCGGTATAAAACAGCAGGTGCATGGCACATCTTCTCAACAACTGTTTCTATGGAGATCTTTTTCTGATGAAAGAATTCAAGCATGATCACCAGTGAATGCTGGATCAATGGTCCCCCTGAAGGACAGCTCAGGTAAGGATTTTTCTTCTCTTCTAACAGATGAGGAGCATGGTCGGTTGCGATAATATCTATCTTATTTTCCAGCAAGCCTCTGAAAAGTCCCTCTCTGTCCTGTTCTGTCTTGATAGCGGGGTTCCATTTGATCCTGGAACCAAGCCGGGTATAATCACGATCGTCAAACCAGAGGTGATGAACGCACACCTCCGCTGTGATGAGCTTCTTGTTTAATGGGATATCATTCCGGAACAGTTCCAGCTCTTTCTCTGTCGACAGATGAAGAACATGGAGACGGGTATTGTATTTCATTGCAAGTTCAACCGCTCTTTTTGTGGAAGTGAAACAGGCTTCTTCACTCCGTATCAATGGATGTGCCTCAAACGGGATTTGGTCACCATATTTTTCACGGAAAGCAGCAAGATTTTTTCGGATGATCCCTTCATCTTCACTATGGATAGCTACGATCATTCGGGAATTTGAGAAGATCTTTTCCAATGTCTCCGGATCATCCACAAGCATATTTCCTGTAGAAGCTCCCAAAAAGACTTTCACACCGCAGACCCTGGCAGGATCGGCATTTTGAATCTCACTCAGATTTTCATTGGTGGCGCCAAGAAAAAAAGAATAATTGGCAAAGGATCTCTTCGAAGCCAGTTCAAATTTCTCTTCCAGGATAGAGAGCGTAGTAGCTTTGGGATCTGTGTTGGGCATATCCATGAAAGAAGTTACCCCACCTGCCACTGCTGCCTTTGATTCGGTATAAAGATCGCCTTTCTGTGTCAACCCCGGATCACGGAAATGTACCTGATCATCAATCACACCCGGAAGCAGAAATTTACCACGGCCGTCAATCAATTCAATGTTTTCAACATCTTCCGGAAGAGAATTGAAAGAGCCTTCACGAATAATTTCTTCTATCCGTCCGTCTCTTATAAGCACGCTGCCTTCGAAGATCCTGCCTTCATTTACAATATTAGCTCCTGTAATAAGGATCCGTTGCATGGAAAAGATTCATGTGATTAAGCCGGGTGCAAAGATAAGAGGAAAGAATAAGCGTTAGGCTTGGGGTTTGTACTTTTTGAAAAGACTTCTCCATCTCAGGCTGATCACGCCAAAGATGGCTTCCTTGAAGATCCCTTTGCTCATTTTTGATTCCCCCACAGTACGATCAGTAAAAGTGATTGGGATTTCCATAATGTTAAATCCCAATTTCCAGGCAGTGAATTTCATCTCAATCTGGAAAGCATACCCCGTAAAACGGACCTTATCAAGCGGGATGGCTTTCAACACTTTCCTGGTATAGCATTTAAATCCTGCAGTGGTATCCCTGATCTTCATACCAGTTACAAACCTGACATAGGCCGAGGCATAATATGACATCAAAACCCTT
>CAZUYY010000233.1:0-4899 GCA_964624935.1 uncultured Prolixibacteraceae bacterium | reverse complement strand
CGTGGCAGAATGAATGATTCCAAATCTTATGTACCCTCATTTGAAATTGGCAAACCAATACAATCGGGTATTATTGCCCAGGTGATAGACTCCAGACATCCGGAATTCAGGAAGGAAGATTTTGTTTCTGGGAATCTGGAATGGAAAGAATACCAGGTATCCGATGGTAAAGGGTTGATGAAAGTGGACCCGGATGTTTCTCCGTTATCATCCTATCTTGGAGTTTTAGGAATGACGGGACTGACTGCTTATCTGGGATTAAAAGAAATAGGAATGCCGGAGGCAGGCGAAACAATTGTGGTGTCAGGTGCAGCCGGTGCGGTTGGAAGCGTAGTGGGTCAGATTGGTAAGATTATGGGGTGCAAGGTCGTTGGAATAACGGGCACGGATGAAAAAGCAGAACTGCTTAAATCAAAATTTAAATTTGAGAATGCAATCAATTATAAAACTTCCAATGACCTGAAGGAAGCAATTCGCAAGGCTTGCCATGATGGAGTTGATGTTTATTTTGACAATGTGGGCGGCGAAATTTCAGACGCCGTTCTGTCGAACATTAACAAACACGCCAGGTTGCCTGTTTGCGGTGCCATTTCTCAATATAATGACACAAAGATACCTATAGGCCCCCGCCTTCAACCTATCCTCTTAACCAAAAGTGCAACCATGAGGGGGTTTATTGTCAGTGATTTTTCTGCAAAATTTCCGGCGGCAATTAAACAACTGGCTGCCTGGCTTAAGGAAGGCAAACTTACATATGCTGAAACTATTGTTTATGGGTTTGATAACCTTCCACAAGCATTTATTGACCTTTTTGATGGAAAAAACGTAGGTAAAATGATCGTTCAAATCTAAAAACAAGTTTAAATGTTTTACCCAGGTAAAAATTCAATACGCCTGTAAATAAAGTATGGAGGAACTTCACAATAAAAATACCACATTGGTAAAGGACATTATAATTGGAATGTCTGATGGGCTTACAGTTCCTTTCGCACTTACAGCTGGCTTAAGTGGTGTTCTTGATACAAATCACCTGATCATCGTGTCGGGTTTGGCAGAAATAACTGCTGGCTGCATTTCTATGGGACTTGGCGGCTTCCTGGCAGGACAGTCTGAAGTGGAACATTACGAGACAGAATTAAAAAGAGAGTATGATGAAGTTGATAATGTTCCACTTTTGGAGTTGAAGGAAGTTGAAGACATTTTCACGGAAATGGGCGTAGAAAAAAAACTAAGCAAAGAAGTAGCCTTACAAGTTAGCAAAGATAAGAATCACTGGGTGGATTTAATGATGAAGCTTGAACTGATGATGGAGAAGCCTGCAAAAAACCGGGCTGCTATCAGCGCAGGTACCATTGCGCTCTCTTATTTGGTTGGAGGCCTTATCCCGCTATTTCCATACATCATCACGCAGACTAGTAAAACAGGTTTTTATGTGTCGTGTATCGTTACTATTCTGGCATTATTCATTTTTGGATTTTTTAAAAGTAAAATGACGGAACGGCCACTTCTGATCGGAACACTAAAGGTGGCAGTTACCGGTATCGTTGCAGCTGCAGCCGCATTTCTTCTGGCAAAAGCGGTCAGTTGATAATGAAAAAATGTTCGTTTTGTGATTGCGCGCCGGTAATCACCAATCTTACTTCATCTCACTTCAAAAATCTTAAGCACAAAAAGTGCTAAACTTTGAAAAATATGTGAATGATGTAACTTATTCATAAAGTTATGTAACAGTTCCGGTAAGCAATGGACTGACCTTTGCAGGGTGAAAATTCATTCACAAATCAAAATTGTAAATCAATGAAAAAGATGATTTTTAGCATTGTTATAACAGGAGTTATAGCAGCAACAATGTTATCCGGTTGCCAGTCATCGGGGACAAAAGTCGGAAATGCCGAGCAAAATGTTCAGGACGCAAAGGATAAAGTGGTAGTAGCTCAAAAGGAACTGGACCAGGCCATTAAAGATTCTATTCAGCAATTCAGACAGGAAGAAGCAGATAGAATCAGCGCTAATGAAAAAAGTATTGCCGAATTCAGGGCAAAAATAGCAAAGGAGACCCAGGAGATCAGAGTCAAAAACGAACAGAAACTGGCTGACTTAGAACAACAAAACAGGGATATGAAAACCAGGTTGGAGCAATTTAAGGAAGACACTAAAGATAACTGGGATGCTTTCAGGTTCAAATTTAAACACGATATGGACAACCTCGGACTGGCTTTCAAAGATTTTGTGGTTAAAGGAAAGTAAAACGAGCATCACTGCGATTGAATTTTCGATTTAAATAATATTGCTAATATAATAACATAAATCATTAAAACATAAGCCATGGGAAACTTACTTTATATTATAGCCGTTATTTTGATTATCGGATGGGCAATCGGTTTCATTGGATTCGGTGCAGGCGGCATCATACATATTCTCCTTGTTATTGGAATTATTGCAATATTATTCAGGATAATCCAGGGAAGAAGAGTCTGGTAAATTCAACTTTTTATTTAATCCGGACATGGTCATACGGCATATCCGGAAAAAAGTAAGGAAGTCTAAAAAATCGTGATAGTCAAAGAAATAAAATTACCAATTTACGCAAAGGTAATTTCCGTTCTCATCGGGTTAATTGCCTTACTGATGGTGCTATATATTGGCAGGAATATTATTGTGCCTCTGGTGTTCGCAATAATCATTGCCATCATACTGCACCCGGTGGTGAATTTTTTTATGCGGAGAAAAATTAACAGGATCTTTGCTATTATTATTACTTTGTTCCTTACCTTCTCGGTTATTGCTGCCTTTTGCGGACTTTTATATTCTCAAGGTATCCGGTTTTACGAATCATGGCCGGTACTCGTCGAAAAATTTACCCTGATACTCGACCAAAGCATCACTTGGGCGTCCGGGTATTTCAATATAGATCCACAAAAAATCCATGATTGGATTGCAAACGCTAAAACGGAAGTCATTAGTACCATAAGCGCTACTATCGGCCATACACTCATCTCAATCGGCAGCGGACTTATGATATTGTTTTTGGTTCCGGTTTACATCTTTTTGATGTTATATTACCAGCCACTTTTAATCGAGTTTATTCGCAGGCTCTTTGCCAAAAGCGACCAAAGTCAGGTGAGCGAATTAATAACTCAGACAAAAACAGTTATTCAACGCTATCTTGTAGGACTCATCATCGAAGCAATCATAATAGCAATAATGGATTCCGTGGGTCTTTTAATTCTCGGAATTGATTATGCGATCCTGCTCGGTATAATTGGAGCTTTGCTTAATGTCATTCCTTACATCGGGGGCATCGTGGCAGTGGCTTTACCCATGATGATAGCTGTTGCCACAAAATCGAATCCCATGTATGCCCTCTATGTTCTCGGCATCTACTATTTCATTCAAATGATTGACAATCACTATATCTTTCCAAAAATAGTCGCGTCAAAAGTAAAAATCAATATGCTGTTTGCTATCATAGTGGTTCTCGCAGGATATGCATTATGGGGCATTGCCGGGATGTTTCTTTCATTACCCCTCCTTGCAATTATAAAACTCGTTTTTGATCACATTGAACCTTTAAAACCATGGGGATTTTTATTAGGCGACACCATGCACCCATTATTGACTTTTAAACCGATTATAAGAAAGATGAAAAACAAACTCGTATGATTGAGGTTAAGAAAGAAGGTATAATCCTTAATAAAACGGATTTAGAATTTGAAAACGAAGGCGTTCTGAATCCTGCTGCAATCCGCCAAGGTGACTGCGTTCATCTTTTTTACCGGGCGGTACGAAATGGAAATTATTCGACTATTGGCTATTGCAGATTAGATGGCCCATTGACAGTTGCTGAAAGGTGGAATATGCCGTTTATGATTCCTGAATTCGATTATGAATCTCATGGTATCGAAGATCCCCGGATAGTAAAAATTGATGACCTGTTTTATATGACCTATACTGCGTATGATGGGACAAATGCCCTTGGGGCTTTAGCAATTTCAAAAGATTTAAAGCAATTTCAAAAGCAGGGAATAATTGTTCCTCCCATCACGTATGCAGAATTTATCCTTCTTGCTGAAGCTGCCGGCAAAGTAAATGAAAATTATTATCGCAATCATAAGTTTTATTACAGGGAAGCAGATCCTGATAAAAAGATCTTATTATGGGATAAAAATGTAGTATTCTTCCCTCGCAGGATTAAGGGTGAGCTTGTGTTTCTTCACCGGATCAGGCCTGGAATCCAAATCGTTTCGATAAACAACATAAAGGATCTCACTCCTGAATTTTGGAAAAATTATTTTGTCAACCTGCAGGATCATATTGTACTCGACCCTATTTATCCGCACGAGTCAAGCTATATTGGGAGTGGCTGTCCTCCGATTGAAACAGAACAGGGGTGGCTTTTAATTTATCATGGCGCGGAGGAAACTGATAGGGGGCTTGTTTATTCTGCCTGTGCGGCGGCCTTATTGGATTTAAATAATCCGGCAAGAGTTATTGCACGGTTACCCTATCCTTTGTTTTCCCCTGAATATGATTGGGAAATAAAAGGAGATGTAAATAATGTTGTTTTTCCTACCGGTACTTCGCAATTTGGGGATACCCTTTATATATATTACGGTGCAGCCGATGAACGGATAGCTTGTGCTTCCTTGAGCCTATCTGCATTATTGGCCGAATTATTAACTTATACTAACAGCGATGCAAAATAAATTAGTTTCTCATGAATATTATGAGGATATCATTGGTCATCAGGAGTATTCGGATATTGAATATATTATTCGCAAGGAGATCCTTCTTGAAATAGGTGAAAAAGAAATGAAGCCGGAAAAGAAGAATGACCTGGCTGAGATCTTGTTTATTACCTCCTATCCTGCCAGAGAATGTGGTATTGCGACCTATTCC
>CAZUYY010000232.1:0-4900 GCA_964624935.1 uncultured Prolixibacteraceae bacterium | reverse complement strand
CTTACTGCTGCCTCCCGTAGGAGTCTGGTCCGTGTCTCAGTACCAGTGTGGGGGTGAATCCTCTCAGAACCCCTAGACATCGTCGCCTTGGTGAGCCGTTACCTCACCAACTAGCTAATGTCGCGCATGCCCATCTAAGACCGCCGGAGCTTTAATTATAATGAGATGCCTCATCGTAATTTTATGGGGTATTAATCCCGATTTCTCGGGGCTATCTCCCAGTCAAAGGTAGGTTGCATACGTGTTACGCACCCGTGCGCCACTCGTCAGCATCCATTGCTGGACCTGTTACCGTTCGACTTGCATGTATTAGGCCTGCCGCTAGCGTTAATCCTGAGCCAGGATCAAACTCTCCATTGTAAAATGTATAATTTGAATCCTTCAAGATTTGATATAACCAAAGAAAAATCTTTGGGATATTTGCTACTAGGCTTACTTCAATCTTTCAAAGAACGTTATTTGTTCCTCCGCTTTCGCGGATGCTTTTTTCAAATTCGGACTGCAAAAGTACAACCTTTTTTTTAACGTGCAAATTATTATGTGAAAATTTTTAATAAAAATTTAAACAATCTCCAAACCTACCCTTTCTGTTGACGTATTCAGTTGTCTTTGCAGACTTTTTTTAAGAACTACACCCTCTTTTTTAATTCGGGACTGCAAAAGTACACTATTGTTTTGATTTAACACCATTTGATAAAGACATTTTTCAATCTATTCAAAAAGAAAACCCCTTATGCATTCATCAATAATGCATTGTGCTGAAATAAAAGTTTGTACTTTTTTACTTTGGACTCTCTTTCGCTGGCACCGAAAAAAATGAATCAGACATTTTTCTTGCTGATGAACTCCTAAATTGGTTATATTTGTGCGCTATTTAGGAATGCAGTATTATGAAACCTAAACATATTCTTATCCTTTGCCTGATCTTTCTGCTTTCTCAATTATCTTTAATGTTATCAGGACAGGAATCCCAGGTAAAAAAGAAGCAAGTCTTCTGGAATCGTGTTTCTGTCGGAGGAAATCTTGGACTTCAGTTTGGAACGGTTACAGCGATAGATGTATCACCAGAGGTTATGATTCGTGTTGTCGACCAATTTCATCTTGGGGTGGGTTTTTCCTATGATTACCTTCAGACAAAAGACTATTTCTGGGATGACACAAACCAGAAGTGGCTCGATTTCAAAGCGAATGTTTATGGAGGTAGGTTTTTTGCCCGGTATTACCTTCGAAGCCTCTTTAATAATTTCCTTGGAAACTTTTTTGCTCATGCCGAATACGAGTACTTATATTATTCGCGCCCCTTTATTCAGGATCCTAACGGGACCATCGTTGATCCTTATGGTTATACATACAGGCAGGGAAAAGACGTAATGGAGATCAGCAGCCTTTTTGTGGGCGTGGGATATGAACAACCGATTAGTCAGAGGGCTTTTATAGACCTTTTGATACTTTATAATTTAAATGAAACTTATAACTCGCCTTATTCGAATCCGATATTCAGGCTTGGGTTTGGATTCAGGTTGTAATGATAGAATAATATCTCCGTTATGCTATTGGCGGAATCCTTTGTAAGACATGTAATAGCAAATCCCAGAACTTTATTACGCTTCTGATTTCAAGTCGTTCATCGGGTGAATGGGCTCCTTTTATGGTGGGGCCGAATGAAATCATATCCATTCCCGGGTAGATAGCTCCTATCAGACCACATTCAAGTCCGGCGTGGATTGCAAGAACGAGGGGTTCCTGATGAAACAATTTATGGTAAGAATCTACACACAATCTCAGGAGTTCTGAATCGGGATTAGGTTTCCATCCCGGGTACCCAGTAGTCTGTTCAATATCAGCGCCTGCAAGTTTAAAAACGCAGCCAACCATGTCGAGAACATTTTTTTTGGCTGATTCAACCGAACTTCGCTGGCTGGTAGTTATCTGGATCTTGTCCTCAGTGAATTTTACAGAAGCAAGATTGGTGGAGGTCTCCACAAAATCCGGGATGTCCCTGGAGAATTCAATAACGCCATGCGGACAAGCATATAGTGCATTCAATAGCCAGAATTCAAGGTCGGGTAATAGTACACTCTCTGGTAAGGGACAGGCCTCTAAACCGAATTTTACATTCGGTTCTGTTGTATGAAGTTCTCCGATCAGTGTTTTCTGAAATTGTTTGGCATATTCTTCAAAATCAATTTTAAATTCCTGCGGAAGAACAATGATTGCAAATCCCTCACGAGCTATCGCATTCCGAAGATTCCCTGCATCGATGGAGGAGATCCTTATGTAAAAATCACGTGCAGCGTTCCACAGGAAGCGGTTAAGGATCTTCACTGCATTTCCCAATCCTTTGTTGATATCGTCACCTGAGTGACCGCCTTTCAGGCCAGTGATACTGACCTTATAAGCTAAAGTTTCTTCCGGCACCGGTTCCGTTTCAAGTTTTAAACGAGCGGTAGTATCTGCGCCACCTGCACAGCCTATAAACAATTGTCCTTCATCTTCCGAATCCAGGTTAATCAGGATTGTACTTTTCAGAAACTCAGGTCTAATACCGAATGCTCCAGTCAGACCTGTTTCTTCATCGATCGTAAACAAACATTCCAGCGGCCCGTGCGGAATACTTGTCGATTCAAGAATTGCAAGCATAGCTGCAATGCCTATGCCATCATCGGCGCCCAATGTCGTCCCTTTCGCTTTGACCCACTCCCCTTCGATCCATGGAACAATCGGATCCTTTTCAAAATCATGAACTGTAGCTGCATTTTTTTCACAGACCATATCGATATGACTCTGAAGAATTACTGATTGAAGGTTTTCATTTCCGGTTGTTCCAGGTTTCCTGATCAATACATTGCCGGCTTCATCGGTCGTCGTTTGCAACCCCATCTTCTTACCGAATTCCAGAAGATATTGAACAATTTGTTCTTCCTTCTTTGAAGGGCGGGGAATTCGGCAAATTTGCAGAAAATAGTGCCAGAGGCGCTGAGGGTCAAGCTGAGCTATGATATCTTCCATTTGAGATTTTTTTTGTCAGTACAAAAATATTCATTTTCTTTGAATGCCGTTTATAGGCTAAATCTTATTTTGATGTGTTAAACCCCACCCCCTGATGGGGGTGACTAAAAAGGTCATGGAAAAGGTGCAGGATATTAACATAAAATTGTTATTAAAAGTTGAGAAATAAAAGGATAAAAGTTGCCTGAAAGTATTAACTTTATTGTAGAAACAGAATTTTACAATGAAAAAATCCAGGCACGAAGCGATCTTTAAGACATGTAATCCGAACCAGATGATGGTTCTCCCGCCATCACTTGGAGAACTTGTTCCAGTAGATCATATAGTCCGGGTCATAGAACGAAGCGTAGATGAAATGGATTTATCCATTCTTTATTCTCCCTATAAAGGAGGAGGGACTTCGAGCTATGATCCTAAAATGATGTTAAAAGTCCTTGTATATGGGTACGTCATGAAAATCTATACTGGGAGGAAAATTGCCAAGGCTTTACGTCAGGACATTACGTTCATGTACATATCAGGGATGAATAAGCCCGACTTCAGAACCATCAATTTATTTCGAAGCGGGGTATTAAAGAAAACCATTGAGGATGTATTTTCATCGATGCTGGCGTTTTTAAAGGAAAAGAAGTACATTCGATACGAAAATTATTTTGTAGACGGAACCGACATACAGGCAGATGCCAATAAGCATAAGGTTGTGTGGAGTAAGAACTCAAAACGATATAAGGCTCTATCTGAGGATAAACTTAAGGAGCTGTTTACGAAGATCGACCAGATGAACGAAGAAGAGGATAGGCTTTATGGTGACCATGATCTGGAAGAAACGGGTAGTAATGGTCCCATTACCCAGGAACAGATCAGAGCTTACGCTGAGAAGGCAAATAAGATCCTGCAAAAAACGCCCCCGCATAAAGAACGGCAGAAAGTTGAGAAAGTAAAGAGAGATTTACAACAACAGCAGACCAAGTTAGACAAATATCAGCATCAATTGGATTTGTGCGGAGAACGTAGTGGTTATTCCATAACGGATTCGGATGCAACAGTCATGCGGACCAAGACGGATAATCTTCTTCCCAGCTATAATGTGATGATAGGCACGGAAGATCAGATGATCGTTAATTATAGCATACACCAGAATCCGTCTGATACGGCAAACCTGATTTCGCATTTGGAGCAGTTGGAAAAACATACCGATGAGGTGCCGAAAAACATGATGGGCGATAGTGCCTTTGGAAGTGAAGAAAACTATGACGCTTTGGAAAAGAAAGAGATAAATAATTATCTGAAATACAACACCTTTCACAAAGAGCAGACCCGGAAACACAAGCAAAACAAATTTCACAAAGATAACTTTCCTTATGATTCCCAAAAGGACTGCTATATTTGCCCCAACAATAAATGTCTTTTCTTTTCACACCAGGTACAGAAAAAAACCAAAAGTGGATATACAATTGACCTGAGGATTTATGAGTGCGAAAGCTGTGAGAAGTGCCCTTTTGCCAATGAATGTAAGAAATCAGAAAAGAATAGAACCATCCAGTTCAGTTTACGGTTTGAATACTTTAAAAAACAAGCCCGTGATAATCTAAACAGTGAAAAGGGAATCAAACTAAGAAAGCAAAGAGGTATAGAAGATGAAAGTGTGTTTGGAGACATAAAACGAAACCAGGCATTTAACCGATTTCATCTAAGAGGGAAAGAAAAAGTCAACGCTGAATTTGGACTTGTTGCCATTGCCCACAATCTCAAGAAAATTCATCTGAAATTGGGGAATAAGGCAGCATAAAACAAAAAAAAGGGGGATTTATCACAAACAGATAAACAAAAAGATAAGAAGAAAGAAAAAAGCGAATCAAACATATAATCTGATAGGATGTAAAAATGGTCG
>CAZUYY010000231.1:0-4902 GCA_964624935.1 uncultured Prolixibacteraceae bacterium | reverse complement strand
ATCCAGTTTGACCAGGTAACGCCTCCATCAAGTGAATTGCAATATAAAAGTGCACCATTCATACCATTATAAGCTGTTCCGCCATTGGCAGTAGGTTCTGTCAATGCAATTATGTGAATATTGGTGTGGTTTGTTCCATTTGTAACCATCCTGGGCCACAACATCGTGGTAACCCCTGTAGGTAAATTAGGTAATACCGTTTGAGTCCATGCTCCGGTTCCTTTGGCTGTGCATATATTCATCACCAGGTTACCGGTAGATTCGTGAGCAACAACAACCTCGCCGTTGGCGCCGAAAGGCTGATAGTTGGGCCACCCTGTTCTGATTGTCTCGATTCTGGCAGTAGGCTGCGCGCCCCATGCAGTACCATCAAAATAGTTATATCCCGTTCCGCGGTCGGTCCAGTTAGTATTTTGCGTTGACCAGGTACAAGTGGCTCCCATAGTCCCGTCCGGAAAGAGGTAACACCGGTTTAGATCTGTTTCATTGGTCTGAAGGTCATACACTGTTACAGCAGTAGTAGGGTCAGTCAGAACACTTTTGTCCGAAACGATACCATTGGGTGTTTGCTCTCCAACCACCGGTAAGTCAACACCAGTAGCATTGCTAAAAGTCATCGGAGCCATAATTTTCGCATTTTTTTTCACCCAGGCATCAAATTGTGCAAAGGTACTCACGGTAAAACCGAGAGCCAGCACCAGGAATAGAAGTTTTTTCATACTCATTTTAGAATTTGTGGTTTAACAATAATTAGTTTTATGCAACAAATATAAAACAAAAATTAAATCAGGGATAGAAAAATAATAAAAAAATAATGGGTTTCAGAAATTCTGAAGGTTATTCATTTTTTTGAACAGCTTTTTCCTTGGTGTCCATAGGTATAATCGCTGAACGATGTTCCACTGCATGATCAGAAAATAATTTGCGGTAAGTGATATGACGTTTTGCAAAAACCGCTCCGACTGACTCATGAAGCGCCCTCATTTTAGGGTTAAAATCGCCCACCCATGAAAGTTCCACTTCTTTATAATTTGGCTTTTTTTTCATGACCTCATTCAGGTGCCAGAAAATTCCTGATTCAAGTCCACATCGTTGATATTTGGGTTTTACCCCCATAATGACTATCCTGGCCCGCGTCATAGTTTTGTGGTTTTTCATGTAAAGAAATTTCAACTGGTTCCATAGGGTCAATTTCCCGTTTAGATATTTAATGATCTGGTTTACATCCGGGAACATTATCAAAAATGCAACAGGATCTTCCTCATGATAGACAAACCAAATCATCTCTTCATCGAGGAAAGCACGTGACTTTTCCATTGTTTTCAGCAATAATTTCTCTTCCATCGGGGTGAAATTCTCATGAAAAGCCCACGCGGTATCATAAATATCTTTCAGGTCATGGATAAATTTTGCAGATTCCTTATAATTAAAGTGGCGAAAATGGTACTCAGGCTTGCTTCTGACCCATTCCGCAATCTTCCAGAACCTTTCCGGAAATGGTTTTGTAAGATCCAGATGATTGGAAACCTGTTCAAAATAAAATTTAAACCCGTACAATTCAAACAGTTTGCGGTAATAAGGTGGATTGTAATTCATACCGATGCCCGGATGAACAAATCCTTCTACCAGCAAACCCCAGTTCACGTCATTTTCTCCAAAATTGATTGGTCCGTCCATGGCCTGCATCCCTCTTTCTTTAAGCCAGTCCCTGCATGTATCAAAAAGAAGGAAGGCTGCCTTAAGGTCGTCGAGGCATTCAAAAAACCCCATCCCCCCTGTGGGTTGCTGATAAGTGTATGCTTTATTTTTATTGATGAAGGCCGCTACCCGGCCGATCAGATTCCCTTCATCATGTTTAAGTATCCATCTTGTAGCTTCACCATGGGTAAAAAAGCTATTTTCCTTCGGATCAAAAATAGCTTCAGTCTCACGGTCGAGTGGACAAACCCAAAAAGGATCGTTCTGATAAAGGATTTTCGGTACTTTTAAAAACTCCCGGATAGTTTTTTTGTCCTTTACCTCAATGATTTGCATGTTATTATTAATTTTTATTTCATTTCCTTTTCTAAAACTCCCCTCCCTCTTGGGGGAGGGGCTGGGGGTGGGGATCTCACTTATGCATGGGGGTGGCATCCTTTCTCCTCCGCAAAATTACATTATTTCAAAGAACGTTTAAAAGATTCGCTATTTTTGTAACGGTCATCAGCAGAATCATGAAAAAACTATATTGGTTCATCCTCAAATCTTACCTCGGGCCTTTGGTGATGACCTTTTTCATTGCCGTATTTATACTTTTGATGCAGTTCCTTTGGAAATACATCGATGACCTTGTTGGAAAAGGACTGGAGTGGTATATCATTGCAAAACTGTTATTCTTTGCATCCTCTACTTTTGTTCCCTATGCTTTACCGCTTGCCATTCTCTTGTCATCGCTGATGATGTTCGGGAATCTGGGTGAACATTATGAGCTTGTTGCAATGAAGTCTGCCGGAATATCCCTGAGCCGGATCATGAGGCCACTGATCATTGTTTCAATCGTGATAAGCCTGTTGGGCTTTTATTTTTCCAATGTGGTGCTACCTGCGGCAAATCTTAAATTTCTTTCCCTTTTATTTGATATCCGTGAAAAGAAACTTGCCTTCAATATCAAAGAAGGTGTATTTTATAATGGTATCGACGGTTATGTGATCCGTGTCGGGAAAAAGGATCCGGATGGAAACACCATCCACGATGTTATGATCTATGACCACACACGACAACAGGGAAATGTCTCGCTCACGGTTGCAAAGTGGGGTAAAATGGAACTGACACGCGATAAACGGTTCCTGGTCTTCAGATTGTATGAGGGCACAAATTATGAAGAGCGTGTTGATCTCAGGAATTCAAACATCACTCATCCATTTCAGCACACGAAATTCAGCGAACAGTACCAGCAGTTCGATCTTTCTACCTTTCAGCTGACACGAACCGATGAGAAACTGTTTAAGAACAATTATGAAATGATGAATACGGGGCAATTGAAAAAATCCATTGATTCGATTCATAAAAAAGCCTTCGAAGAACAAAAGGATTTTAGCAGGATATTCATCCACAATTATTATTTCCTATCAGGTATCGACACAGTGAGAAAACCAATTAAGGGCCAGGCTGTTAAGCCGTTGAAGGACCTGTTCACCGGATTGTCTTCCGACGATCGAAGCAGGATAATTGAGTCAGCCAAAAATGAAGCTAACAATGTTTGTGACAATCTTAAAGTAAGTGCAGAGAACTTTTACCAAAAAGAAAAGAATCTTCACCGTTACGAGGTGGCTCTGCACAAAAAATTCACTTTCTCGATCGCCTGCTTTCTTCTGTTTTTTATTGGAGCACCGCTTGGTGCAATCATCAGGAAAGGAGGACTTGGACTTCCTGCGGTTATCTCTACTATCTTTTTTATCCTCTTCTGGATCCTTTCCATCACCGGCGAAAAATATGCCATAGAAGGAGTTTTGCCGGCTTACGAGGGAATGTGGATTGCCCCGGTGGTTTTATTGCCTATAGGGATCTTTCTGACCTATAAAGCAAACATAGATGCATCATTGCTCGATGTCAGTGCGTGGATCAAGTTTTTTATAAACTTAAAGTCCCTTGTTATAAAGAAGCATGCATGAAGATACTTATTCTCTGTAATAAATCTCCTTATCCTGCCTTGGAAGGAGGTCCAATTGCAATGAACATGATCATTGAAGGACTTATCCATGCAGGGCACAGGGTGAAAGTGCTTGCTGTGAATTCCAATAAATATAAGGTAGATATCTCTTCAATCCCCATGGACTATCGCGAAAAAACAGGTATTGAACTGGTTTATATCAACCTGAGCATCCGGCCTTTTGCAGCTTTCCTGAATCTTTTCTCAAGACGTTCATATCATGTGGAACGCTTCATATCACGTGACCTGGAAAATGCACTTATACGGATCCTGCAAGCTGAAAAATTCGACATCGTTCAATTTGAAATGCTCTATATGAGTCCTTATATAAATTGTGTAAGGAAATATTCTGACGCCCGGATCGTATTGCGTACACACAACATTGAACACCTTATCTGGCATCGTGTCGCGGAAAGCACAAAGAATCCGGTGAAAAGATATTACCTGAAATCCCTGGTGAGAAAACTGAAAAATTATGAATGTTCCGTCGTTCGTCAGTTTGATGGCATTGCAGCAATAACTGAGCAGGATGCTGCCTTCTTTCGTTCCGAACAATGCCTTCGGCCGGAAGAAGGAAAACACATTCCCGTCGTTTCAATTCCATTTGGAATAGATCCGGATCTGTTTCCTGTCACTGCTGAAGAGCCTGAATTCCCTTCCCTTTTTTCTATTGGCGCTATGGACTGGATCCCAAACATTGAAGGTATCTGCTGGTTCCTGGAAAAGGTCTGGCCAGAGATTCATCATAGATACCCACTGTTGCATTATTATCTTGTAGGCAGACATATGCCGGGATGGCTGATGGAAAAAAAATATCCCAATGTCTATGTCGTGGGAGAAGTCGAAAATGCCCGGACATTCATGTGCTCAAAAGCCATCCTGATCGTTCCACTGTTTTCAGGAAGCGGGATCCGGATCAAGATCATTGAAGGAATGGCAAACGGGAAAACAATCATATCCACAACCATAGGTGCTGAAGGTATCCATTACAGCCGTGAAAAGAATATATTCATCGCCGACAAGCCTGAAGAATTCATCCGTTGCGTTTCAAAGTGTGTTGAAAATAAGGTATTAACCGAAACTGTCGGCAGGAATGCCAGAGATCTTGTATTGACAGAGTATAACCGTGATCTGATCATTTCAAAACTGACAGGGTTTTATGAAAAAATCAGTAAATGATTTGGGATTTATTTATTTTTGCCCTTCCAAGCTCA
>CAZUYY010000230.1:0-4908 GCA_964624935.1 uncultured Prolixibacteraceae bacterium | reverse complement strand
CAAAAGCCATCTTGAGGATTTGTTCTGAAGAAGGTACTCCATACCAAGAGCGGATGCTTGGCGACATCTTTAGCTGATATAGATTGTTCCCCAGCGGGGTCATCAACGCCTTAGGCAGGTTGGTCGTCCAGGGGGCGATGACATACCTCCAGTCATCACCCGAAGTACTGAGGTTGGTAATTACTCCGGTATGCGCATAAATGGGAGGAGGTACATTTTTCAGGGCGCCATTTCCTTTTGTCGCATCATAGATCACTGTCACCGAATCAAGATCTGTCGGGTAAACCGGAAGTGTTACGACGGTTTGAGCCGATAAAGGTCCATAAAAAAATAAAATGGCGAGGATGTGAAGCAGCCAGTGTTTTTTTGAATTCATATTCATTTCCTTTTATGAATACAAAGTTACGAAAAAAAAACGGCTGGCTGGCCGGATTTGAAAAACAGGAAATACTGCTAATTCTTTATGAATTTTAATATTGTGAAGGTATAATCTTGTTTTGAAAATTTCACAAAATAGATGCCATTGATAAGACTTGAAGCATCATATGTGATCCTGCCTGAATCAGGTGTTGGTAAAATACCGACCCTTTGTCCAAGAATTGAAAAAAATTCAATCTGCTTAATGTTTGACAGGTTTGTGAAGGTGATCATACCGGTAACAGGGTTAGGATAAATTCCAGGCCGTATTTCGTTAAGTTCTCCTATTCCTAATCCTCCAATTGATCCTGTCCAGGTTCTGACCGGTTTCCCTATAAGGGAATCTCCGGGACCTTTTGCGATAGGGGTAACCTCGAAGGCAAGAAATTTATGGAAATCGGTTGAGTCCAGTACATAGTTAATGGTTGTATCTGCAGTGCGCAGTTCCGGGTTAACCTGTGTAAGGGAATCAGCACGGTACCACTGATAAATGGAGGCACCTTCCGGTATTAAATTGATATCTTCGTAAGTATATGAACCTGTAAGAGTCTGGCCTACGTAATAGGCACCCTGGATATAAAGGTCGTACGCAAATGGAGGAGTAGGAATACCTGGATTTTGGTCATCGTACCAAACAACCACATTGTTTTCTCTTCCCCCGAGAGTATCCTGCAGAAAGTATTTCCGGAATGGCCCATTATTTGGGAACTCTGATGTATTCCAGTTCCCATTGATCCGGAATTTAAATTCAATGGGTACCTCAAGGCTGATCAGTGTGCGTGGTAAATTAAGCGTAACCTGGTAGATGCTGTCATGGTCTATATCGAACATTACGTCATAGGCGCCCCAGTTATTCATTGATCCTGCCACATCGAGATAATCCATATAAGGATAGGGATTAAAATGACCCGTTTTGATCTGGTAATACATGTCGCAGGAAAAGGTCATAGGGACAGTTGTTGTATCATAATTATCGTACATGTATTTGACAGTCATTGGTTTGCCTGGGACACGAAACATACGATTCACTCCATTGGAAAATTCCGTACGGCTTGAATCATGGTTGATCCTGAACCGGAACTCCTGAATTGTCAGGGAATCCAGATTCAGCGTTATTTGATAAACCAGCGTGGTATCAACCTTTTGAAGAGTCGGAGAGCCTGCCCAATCATTAAAAGTCCCGGGCAAATCAAGTGAATCAGTTACCGGATTGAATTTTCCTCTTGCAGCCCATTGTGACATGTCAACCTGGAAAATGATCTGTTCTGAGTTGGGAACACCTGGTAATGAGATCAGTTTTGTAACACTGCCTGAATAATTTATCGGATTAAAGTCTGATCTTTTTTTTGGTGTCTGGGAAAAAATCATTACAGGAATCAGAAAAGATAATAGAAATGAGAAAACCGACATAAAAAATCGCTTCATGATCATTGAGTTGAGAATTGCAAAGATAAACAAAAACAGCAACAATGAAGAACGGTATTATGCAAGTGAATATTACATGAGGCAGACTAAGCATCGGGAAGATATTTCTTTTGTCATTGCTTATTTAGATGGCTATCTTTCATAAATTTTAAAATTTCTTTGTTAAATGTGTTCATTTCTAATTTTTTTATTTATTTTTACTTTTCGTTAACTATTTATTAACATACGTGTTTTTTTATTTTGTTTTACATTAAAGAAATTTTAGAATATAATCAGTACAATCAATCAATTAATGGAATGTTTAACTCTTTAATTTCAAGATTATGAAGAAACGTATACTATGGTTACGTTATCTGTTCATTTTCCTTGCAATTGCGTCTGCTTCGATCGCATATGCTCAGGAAATCACAGTAACAGGAAAAGTGAAAGATGCTGCTGATGGAAGTACAATTCCGGGAACGACTGTCATAGTGAAAGGTACTACGACAGGAACCGTAACGGATATTGACGGGAACTACTCCATAAAGATTCAATCAGGGGGTACTCTGGTGTTCTCTTTTATGGGGTATCAAACGCAGGAAATTCCTGTAGCAGGGAAGCAGGTGATTAATGTTTCACTTGCAGCCTCAGTAACAAGCCTCAATGAGGTAGTTGTAATTGGTTATGGACAAGTGAAAAAGTCAGATGCAACGGGCGCAGTTTCTGCAATCGACCAGAAAGATTTTAACCAGGGCGCTATTTCCTCGCCCCAGGAACTGATTATCGGGAAAATTGCTGGTGTTGAGGTTACAACATTGGGCGGCGCTCCGGGTGGCGATGCCGTTATTAGAATCAGAGGCGAAAATTCATTAAATGCCTCCAATGATCCCCTTATAGTTATTGACGGGGTGCCTGTCGATAATGATGCCACATCCGGCTCACGTGGCAATCTTTCCATGATCAATCCTGACGATATCGAAACCTACACCGTACTTAAAGATGCTTCAGCAACTGCAATTTATGGTTCAAGGGCATCAAACGGCGTTATTCTGATTACGACAAAAAAAGGTAAAGCTACCGGAACTACCAAATTTACCCATGAATATTCAGGGAATATTTCCATCTATACTATACCTAAAGAAACTGGTGTTCTGAGCGCGGATCAATTCCGTTCAGAAGTAAAACAATTATATCCTAAAGACACAGCATTACTCGGGAATGCAAATACCGATTGGCAGAAACAGATTTACCAGACGGGTATCAGTACTGACCACAATTTTGCCTTCTCCGGTGGAATAAAAAACCTTCCTTACCGCGTTTCTTTAGGTTATATGTATCAGGACGGGATCCTTAAGACAGATAACATGAAAAGGATTACAGTCGGAGCAAATCTGAGTCCCTCATTTTTTACTGATCATCTGAAGATCAATTTAAATGCGAAATACATGAATATAAATAACACGTTTGCGGATCAGGGTGCAATTGGGGATGCGATTGGTTTTGATCCCACCCAACCAGTATTTGATACCAGGGTCAATAACCGGAGTGGTTACTGGATGTGGGAACAGGCAAACGGATCTCCTGTCAGCCTTGCTACTACCAATCCTGTTGCTCTTTTAAATCTTGAAGATAATAAAGCAACTGTTAACCGTTTTCTCGGGAATATTCAGTTTGATTATAAACTTCATTTCTTTCCTGATCTCAGGGCAGTTCTGAACCTCGGGATGGATCATTCACAGTCTGCCGGAACCACTTATGTTCCTGAGTATGCCTCCTGGCTCTACACGGAATTTGGAGAAGACAACGCATATTCTCAGATAAAGGATAACACGCTGTTGGACTTTTATCTTAATTACGTGAAGGACGTTAAGAGTATCTGGAGTAAATTTGATGTGATGGCCGGTTATTCCTGGCAACACTTTTATCTCCAAAACACAACTGACAATAATAATGTTCCACATGATACTGCCCATTATTATGATATTACCAATAAACAACAATATTATCTTTTATCATTTTACGGTCGTTTGAATTATACACTTTTGAACAGGTATCTGCTTACATTCACCTTGAGAGATGATGGCTCATCGAAATTCTCATCATCCAAACGTTGGGGGTTGTTCCCTTCAGCAGCACTGGCATGGAAAATAAATGATGAACCTTTTCTCCGTAATTCAAAAGTACTTTCGCAGTTAAAACTCCGGGTTGGCTGGGGAGAAACCGGAAACCAGGATGTTGGAACCAACTGGTATCCGTATCTTCCTACCTATTACCTCAGCGACAGGTATACGATGTATCAGTTTGGTAATGTCTGGTATCAGACATTCCGTCCCGGTGCATATGATGCTAATATTCAATGGGAGACCACAGCAACTACGAACGTTGGGCTAGACTTTGGTTTCTTAAAAGACAGGATTACCGGTACATTGGAATATTATTATAAGAATATAACGAACCTTCTGAATTATGTTCCTGTTCCGGCAGGCACAAACCTGTCGAACTATCTCTGGACTAATATCGGAGATATGTGGAATCAAGGAGTTGAATTCAGTTTAGATCTGCGACCGATTGTCACTCATGACTGGAGCTGGGAGATTGGCGGTAATGTTGCCTCTAATGCGAATAAAATCACCAAGCTTCTTATAACCAATGATCCCACCTATCCGGGAATATTGACCGGTGGAATCAGTGGAGGTGTCGGTAATACCGTTCAGATTCAGAGCGTAGGTTATTCCATAAATTCATTCTATGTATACCAGCAAGCTTATGATAAAAATGGTAAACCGATTGAAGGCGTATTTGTCGACCGGAACGGTGACGGACAAATCACGAGTGCTGACATGTATCATGACCATAGTGCTGAACCCACAGCAACTTTTGGTGTTCACACAATGCTGAAATATAAACAATGGTCATTATCTGCCGGCGGTCATGCAGAAGTTGGGAATTATATGTACAACAACAATGACGCCAACGATGGTGTATGGAGCAACATTAACCGTTTGGGAGGTACTTATCTGGGCAACGTCACAACGTCGGTATACGGGACGAATTTTGTCAACAATCAGTACCTTTCCGATTATTATG
>CAZUYY010000229.1:0-4916 GCA_964624935.1 uncultured Prolixibacteraceae bacterium | reverse complement strand
TTGGTGAGCCATGTGTAATTCGTTCTGGCGGGTGATCAGGGTAAAAAATACTATCGTCTTACGATTTTGTTTTTTGTTCTGGCTCTTCTCTCCAAGATTGAGGCTGTTACACTTCCGATAAGCCTTCTCCTGATCGATTATTTTCTGGAACGACCCTTAAGATTCAGACTTATTCTTGAAAAAATCCCTCATTTTTTATTGTCACTCCTGTTTGGATGCCTGGGGATCTTTATCCTTTATCGTGTCGGACAACTATATGTCAATAAAGAACTAAGCTTTACAACCCGGCTGTTTTATGGTTTGTTTTCATTGAATGTGTACCTCGTTAAATTCCTGGTTCCTTATCTGCAAAGTGCAGTTTATCCATACCCGGTATCACCCGGAAATGCCCTTCCCTTGATTTACTATCTTAACCCGCTGCTGACAGTTGGAATTGCATTTCTGGTATACAGAACGGCACGCCTGACCCGCGCTGTTGTTTTTGGTTCCCTGTTGTTTTTTGTCAATGTGATCTTCATGCTTCAGATTCTTGCAGCCGGAAGCGCTTTCCTTTCTGACCGTTATACCTACATGGCATATACTGGACTCATCTTTATTATGGTTTGGTCGCTGGAACATTTGGTCACAAAGAAAAAGAAATTAAAGCAGGTAGTCATGATCGGCATGTCGGTGTACATGATCATTTTTATTGTCATGACATTTAAACGTTGTGAAATATGGAAGAATGGAGAAACCCTATGGACTGATGTTATTGAGAAATACCACGATCAAAATATTGTTGCATATTCAAACAGGGGAATTTTCTATACCAATCTTGGGCAGTGGGATAATGCGATTGCCGATCTGACCAGGGCCATTTTTATAAACCCTGAATATCCGGTTTCATACGCCAACCGGGGCATTATTTATGCAAATCTGGGGCAGCAGGAAAAAGCTATTGCCGATTTCTCCAGCGCCATTGCAATAGACCCGAATTATACATTGGTGTTCCATAACCGTGGTGTTGCTTATGGAAACACCGGTCAATACATGAAGGCCAAATCAGACTTTTTAAGAGCAATTAAACTGGATGCGAAATATGTTTCAGCATACAGCAACCTTAGCTTCATTTATTGTGAACAAAACCAGCTTGATAGTGCAATGCAAATATGTGTAATCGGGTTGAAGAAGAACCCTGAAAGCGCACTGCTTCATTCAAGCCTCGGCAGGTGTTACCTGATTAAAGGAGATATAGATAACGCGGTGGTACAATATAAAAAATGCCTGGAAACCAATGACCGCAACCTTGATGCGCTCCTGGGAATGGCAGTTGCATCCTTCGAAAAAAATGAAATTGCTTATGCAAAAGGCTATATCAGCCAGGCCGCATTGATTGAACCGGCTCTGAATGAAGGTATGACAGGCATTGAAAAACTGGAAAGGGTTGGTTATTCTTTCTCAACCGGTGAAAAGGAAATTCTCTCCAGCCTCTTTTCCCAAATGAAATAATATTTTTCATTATAAATGGCTGTTATTAAATTGTCTGCCTGTCCGCCTGTCCGCTTGTCCACCAGTTCACCAATTCACCAGTTTTATTTCCTCATCATCAACCAGATTTGGTATTGTAACTTTAAGCATCGGGTCCATCAACATGGCTTGGTTAATAGCGAACTCCGCTGCTTCATTGCGTGCCCAGGCACGTCGTGCGATCCCATTGTTGACATCCCATTTTAGCATCATTTCCAACCGTTGATCGGCTTCTGATGTTCCATCGAGCACCATCCCGAATCCTCCATTGATCACTTCTCCCCAGCCAACACCTCCTCCATTATGAATTGAAACCCACGTGGCGCCGCGAAAACTGTCGCCAATAACATTCTGAACAGACATGTCCGCCGTGAATTGCGAGCCGTCATAAATATTGGAAGTTTCCCGGAATGGGGAATCAGTACCTGAAACATCATGGTGATCACGGCCAATAACTACAGGTGAACTGATCTTTCCTTCACGGATGGCTTTATTGAAGGCAGCGGCAATCTTTATACGGCCTCCACAATCGGCATATAGGATACGTGCCTGCGACCCTACTACCATTTTATTGATGCCTGCTTCTCTTATCCAATGAATATTGTCATTCAACTGATTTCTGATTCTCCCGGGAGCATGGATTGCAATGTTTTCAAGCGTTTCGGCGGCAATACGATCGGTGATTTCAAGATCGTCCGGGTTACCTGATGTACACACCCAGCGGAAAGGTCCAAAGCCATAATCGAAGAAAAGAGGTCCCATAATATCCTGCACATAAGAAGGATATTTAAAAGTGCCATCCGGATTCATTATATCAGCTCCCGCCCGTGACGCTTCAAGTAAAAAGGCATTTCCATAATCCCAGAAATACATCCCGTTAGCGGTCATCTTCTGAATGGCCCTGACTTGCCTGACCAAGGATGCTCTAACCTCTTCTTTGAACTTATCAGGATTTCTGACCATCATTTCATTCGATTCTTCCAAAGTCAGGCCGGCGGGGTAATAACCACCAGACCATGGATTGTGCAATGATGTCTGATCGGACCCAAGATCCACCTTAATATTCTTCTCTGCCAATTCTTCCCAAAGGTCGACAATGTTTCCCTGGTAAGCCAGTGAAATAGCTTCTTTCTTTTCTTTTGCCTTGAGCATCCGTGTCAGTAAGGAATCCAGGTCTGTAAATACTTCATCTACCCATCCCTGTTCATAACGTTTCTGCACTGCTTTAGGGTTGATTTCTGCAATTATACCGATGACACCCGCAATCACCGAAGCTTTCCCCTGGGCACCCGACATCCCTCCAAGCCCTGAAGTAACGAAAATCTTTCCTGAGAAACTACCGCCTCCTTTTCTCCTGGCAGCATTCATCACAGTGATCGTGGTTCCATGCACAATGCCCTGAGGACCTATATACATATATGATCCGGCTGTCATCTGCCCATACTGCGAAACGCCCAAAGCATTAAATTTTTCCCAATGATCGGGAGATGAATAATTCGGAACGACCATGCCGTTGGTCACTATCACTCTTGGAGCATTTTTATGCGAAGGGAACAATCCCAGGGGGTGGCCTGAGTACATAACCAATGTTTGTTGCTCCGTCATCTCAGCAAGGTACTTCATCGTAAGCAGATATTGTGCCCAGTTCTGGAAAACGGCGCCATTGCCGCCATAAGTAATCAATTCATGGGGATGCTGGGCAACGGCAGGATCCAGGTTGTTTTGAATCATCAGCATGATGGCTGCCGCCTGAATGGTTTGATGAGGATATTCATTAATGGGGTGGGCATACATAGCATAAGTCGGACGAAACCTGTACATGTATATCCGGCCATAGCTCTTTAATTCATCAGCGAATTCAGGCGCAAGAATAGAATGATGTTTTTTATCAAAATACCTTAAGGCATTGCGTAGAGCCAGTTTTTTTTGCTCACTCGTCAAAATATCTTTCCTGACAGGTGCATGATTGACCTCCTTGTCAAATGGCTGGGGAAGAGGTAGCTTTTTAGGAATGCCCTGGAGTAAACACTTCTTAAATTCATGAAGATCCATGGGATGTAAAAATTATTTGAACAGTTTTTTTATATCTTCTCTTCGGAATCCTTTAAGATGTTATAGAGGAAATCACGCGCCCTGAAAAGTTTGGCTTTGACTGTTCCTAATGGAAGATCAAGCTCCACAGCAATCTCTTCATAGGTGAGTTCCCTGAAGTATCTCATTTCGACCAGTGTCCGGTAGTGCGGCTTGAGTTTTTCTACCACTTCGCGCATTAACTTGATTTTTTGTTTCGCAATGATCATCTCCTCAGGTCCCGGGTTGGGACTCGGAAGATCGGACGCATACGCCCCGGTATCTTCTCCTTCGGAATTGATCCCGGAAGAGTATTGGATTTGGTTTCGCTTGCGCAGGTAATCAATGCAGTTATTTGCAGCTATTCTGAAAAGCCATGTACTGAAAGCATACTCATGCGTATATTGGTGAAGGTTCTTGAAAGCTTTTCCAAAAGCCTCGATGGTAAGGTCTTCAGCATCAACCGGGTTATTGGTCATCTTTAATAACATGAAATAGAGAGAATCCCTGTAGTTATTAAGCAATTCAGCATATGCCTTCTGATCGCCATGATTAATTGCCTGTTGCACGAGGACATAATCCCTTTGAGCTTTTTCAGTCAGGTGCGCGATTATTTCCATTTCTTTTCTTTTGAGAGGAACCCCGATACCGTTAATGCTGTGTTGATCAGAATCAGGATAATATCAAAAAATGGAACCAGCAACCAGATCCCTTTTTCATTTAAACGCACCAGCGTTTTACGAAAAGTGAACAGTTGCATCGCCAATCTCAGGACAAATAACGCCAGAACCGGAAGAATGTTATAATTTAATACCATCAGTAAAATAAAGAGTGCATAAAAAAAGAATGTACTGAAAGAATATAAACCCAGTAAAAATTTATGTTTCCAGCGGTAATAACGTCCGGTTGACAGGTGACGTTTTTTCTGGATCCACCATTCCCTTAAGTTTTTTTTCGGCTGTGAAAGCGTGAAACTTTCCGGTTCGGCGACGATCTGTGTATTATTCCTTGTGGCCGCCTTGTTAATAAAGAGGTCATCATCGCCTGAATGAATAGTATAATGAGACGTAAATCCTTTTTTCTCATAAAACAACGATTTGCGATAGGCCATGTTCCTTCCTACTCCCATATAAGGAATTCCTGCTAGGGCAAAGGAAAAGTACTGAAGGGCAATATGTGCTGTATCAAAACGGATCAACCTGTGCAGGAGGCTGCCTGATCCCGATCGGCACGCCATCATACGCATAAAGTTCGAATTGAGGAGGATTTTGCAATGGGAAAGATTATCGGTATCGACCTGGGCACCACCAATTCCTGCGTGGCCGTGATGGAAGCCGGCC